>CALFMA010000159.1 GCA_937880065.1 uncultured Ruminococcus sp. | reverse complement strand
GCTCGTTGACCGCGATAATGGTATCCTTCATGGTGATGCAAGTGGTTTCCAGCTGGAGGACTTCGTCATCGATCACGATCACCGGCGCGCCTTAAATGGGCATTTCAGCGCCGTTGTTTTCCCTTGCCCTCTCGAATGCAACGTAATCTTGTGCATTTCATGCAGTTCCGCAAGCGCTGCATACCACGACAAATCACTCCTTCCATATTCTGTTCCGCATTTCTCATTTTCTTGTCTATAATCTATTATAACATTTCCCGAGTTTTTTTGCAATACCCCTGAGACAAAATATCATATATTAATTAATTCTGACAGGTATATTTTTTATATCTCATATCCATATTCAGCATAGTTTAAACATCCTTTTTTATTCATTCCGCCGATATATTAAGAAAACTGTATGAAAACACTGTATTTTTTTCTCAATACGTGTTATAATTACAGTAATTGCAGAAAAATAAACCGTGTAGAAAAAATTTACAGGAGCTGAAATTTATGCCAAAGGACATCAGCAAAGAAAAAAGTATAAACAAAGCGAAAACAACCTTTGAACTTGTAGTATGTGCTGTTTTTATCGGCACTTCGGTTTTTCTCGGAAAAAGCTGTTTTGACAATGTGAGGGTAGTACCCTCCACAAATCAGGAGGCTTCTATAATTGAGGAAATTGAAATTCCCGATGCTTCCGATGTGCTTAACCCGAATAAAATTGTATTTACTCCATATCCTATAAATACAAAGACGAAATTCAGCGGAAATCTCATACTTGTCAACAATGACTATGAGTATTTTTCCACAGGTGAAGAAAAGCTTGTAAGCATTATGGAGAAGAACGACGAAGCCGGACGCAAGACGTTTATTGCCGTTGATTATGACTATACAATTCTCGAACCTGCATACGAACCCCTTGCAAAAATGGTTGATGACTGGTACGAAATTTACAAAAATGACAGCCTTATTGTCTACGGCTCACACCGTACAAAAGAATTCCAGCAGCAGCTTTTTGACCAGTTTTCCGCAGATACATCAGGTGACGGAGAAGCGCCCATTGTTGCCCGTCCGGGTTTCAGCGAGCATGAAACAGGTCTTGCCATTGATTTCAGCGAAACTGTGAACTATGACTACCAGGGCGAGGGCGATTTCCAATGGCTCAATAATAACTGCCACAAATACGGATTTATTGTCAGATATACAGAGGAAAAAGAGGCTATTACTGAATACCGCAAGGAGCCGTGGCATTTCCGTTATGTGGGAATTCCTCACGCTAAATATATGACGGAAAATAATCTCTGTCTTGAAGAATATATTGAACTGCTCCGCAATGCCTATAATTACAATGGCGAGCATCTGAAAGTTGAAGACGAATACGGTGCAGCATATGAGATTTTCTTCTATCCCTCCGATGACGGTGCGGAAGTTACTAATGTACCTGTGCCAAGCGGCGTAAGATACGATATATCGGGAAATAACGTAGACGGATTTATTGTTACGGTACACGTTGACGAAAAGACGGAAATCGGTATGGAAAATCCTGCCTTTACAACTTCGCCCTATGCATCTGCAACTACATCAACCGAGAATTCCGAAACTACTTCTGATGAAACAGAAACTACAACTGTAGAATAATGAAAAATGCACTCTTTCGTGGAGTGCATTTTTTTAGAGATGCCCTAATGTTAATTTGTTGTAGCTTTTTGGATTTTCTCTTTAACCTTAATAGAACTGTTGACTTTTTTGATGGTAAGTCCTACGATGAGAATAACAGCACCGATACAACCGCCGAAAGCAGCTGAGGGGAGAAGCAGAGTACTGCTGAGGTAGCAGATGAAATCGCTTGTTACAGCGTATACAACAGCCGCACCTGCGGATACAGCCAATGATGCACCAAGGACAACTAATCCGCTGATTGTGAAGATATTGCCCATATATCCACGGATTGCCCTCTTGCTGTTTTTGAGAATTACCGCAACCCATATCATAAGCAGAATGAAAACAGCTGCAAGAATTCCGATTGTTACGTAAGAAAGTATTTTTCCGATATTTTCAAGGCGGAATTTCAATTCCCAGCCTATTCTGTCAACGGAAAATTTCTCGGCAGTTTTGTGTTCATCAAGACTGCTGCGGATTGAGTTATAATCGGCAGTCTGCATATCATAGCCGAAAATCTCAACTCCTCTGCTGTGATTTTCCTTGAAAAATTCCACAATATCATTGTTTGTCAGAGTAGGCATATCGCCCTCACCGTCAATTATGTAATCCGCATACTGTTCAAGCTTATCTGCACAAAAGCCTGTGAAATCCGTACCTGCAAGGAAAAGCGCAATGATCCTATTTTTCTTTTTCATAATCATCCCTCCCAAATGGATACACACAGGAAAGCCTTGGTTCACACCAGGGTTTTCCTGCATTTATCCTGTGGGGAAGTGACGGAAAATCCCGTCACTTCCCATATAGCATTTAGAAAGAGCCGCCGCCCTTGGTTCGTGCGGTACCATCGGAACCGGAAGAACTGGAAGAATCCTCCCGTTCCTGTTTTCTGGTGCGGGTCACATTCCGGTAAAGGAAGATATCATTTTGGGCATTGATATGCAAGCTTCCTGATTTCACATAATCGTGAGCCCGGGTCTGCTTTTGGACACTTTTCAGCTGTCCCTTCAGCACAAATGCTACGATCATACCAGCGGCAAGACCAATCGCCAAAGAAATCGCCAAAGGCAACGATGTTTACATCACGAAGTCGGCAAGCGGTATAGTGATTAAGAAAATGACGGTTGGGAAAGTGTAAGAAGGAGGTATAAAACTATGATTTTT
>CALFMA010000158.1 GCA_937880065.1 uncultured Ruminococcus sp. | reverse complement strand
TTTATTTGCTAGGTTTATTATATCTTCTTTTTGTGTTTCTCCTATTTCAAATGCAATTAAAAATTTATCTTTTAAGTTTTTATTACATGTTTTTAATATTTCTTCATAGAAATATAATCCGTTGTTTTTTGCATATAACGCAATATTAGGTTCATTATTTTTTACAATATCCATTATATCTTCATCATACGAAATATATGGTGGATTACTAACAATAATATTATATTTTTTATCTATATTATCAAATAAATCACTTTCTATAAAATTAACACTTAAGTTTAATTTTTCTGCATACTTAGTTCCTAATTTAAATAAGTTACCAATTTCAATTCCTTTTTTAAAATACAATTTTCCTCCACAGATAGGACAAACATCATTTTCTTTAACATTAGTAATATCAACATTGCTCATTTCAAATATTTTCAAATCATATTTCAAAAATGTCTGGACATATTTCAGCCAGTATATCGGACTTTTCGATATTGACCGTGAAGACACTAAAATTATCTGCTATCTCAACCGCATTGATACTGTATTGCACTGTAAATCCCTTTCATCAATCGAAGTATGGGAGCAAAACGCCTGCATTCTATTCTTTAAAGGGCTGATCTATACGCTTTCTTCGTATGATATCATAATGTATGAAGAAGGATTCTATGGTGATGGTATCCTGTTCATACCGCTACCGCATCATGCAGGAACATCAGATTGTCTTGAGATTAAGATAGACGAGTTTGATAATTGGTTCAACAGGTACTGCGAAGGATATAAAAGCACACGCATCGGAAAGAGACTATCAAAGATACATTGGCGTTTAGATTTGTGATCGGAGGTATTGATGAGAGTATCTGTATATTCAAGAAAAGCAATCGAGTCCATTATTGCCGACGGTAAATTTCCTGAGAATACCGCTGTTATAAGCTTTTGTGACCCAGAGCTGAAGCATATCGACAAAGACTATTCCCGTGTCGATTACAGCAGTGCCTGTGATGATGTGTTCTATTGCGAAGTCGATGACCTCGACCTCGACTATCTGCCGGAAAAGGGATATACCTACGATAGCTTCTTCCCCGAAGTGCCGGATCTTGCCGAGTATATCAACAAAGCATTCCGTGACGGCAAGAATATCATCTGTCAGTGCGAATACGGACAGAGCCGCAGTGCAGGCTGTGCGGCAGCAATCATGGAGCATTTTTACCGCCGGGGCATTGACATTTTTACAGATTACAAGTATTATCCGAATCAGGTGGTATATCACAAGGTTTTTGATGCGCTGGAGTCGGCAGTGTTTCAGCCGACAGAGTATCTTCAGCGTGTACACGACTATTCCGGCACAAAATATCCCTTTGACAGAAACGTCATTGAGGAAAGTCTGAACAGACTGCCACAGACCAAAAGAGACATTTTGTATATGTATCTGTGGGAGAGACGGTCAATGGCTTCAATTGCCAGACTGGTTGGATTCGAGAATTTAAGAATCGAACAGATTTTAGCGGTATGCCATAGAAAACTTGCACATTATATTGCAGACAGCATGAGAAGATGATTTATCACAAGAAAGAATCAGAGCATTGTCAATTTTCGGCAATGCTCTTTTTTTTTAGATTATTCGTCCTCATCACTACACTCGTCAAGTCCGTGCAGAAGCTGGATGTATACGTATTCTGCTCGGTCATGCTCCTCGCCCTCGGTGGTCATCATAAGTTCAAGGAAATACGCCTTTGCCTGTTCATAGTCCGTCCAGACCTCACGTTTTCTGTTGCAGACGGTAGTGACCTTGCGTGTTCTCGGCATTGCCAATTCAGGTGTTTTCAACATAACTGTTACCTCCAAATCAATATTGTAGATACAGTATATACCATAATAGCACCAGAGTCCAGCATATCGGAATAATTGTAACCATTTTTGTGAAGTGCGCAGCAATTTCAAAAGCCTGTCCAGTGCATTGCGCACATATCAAAATCGGTGCTGTCAATGCTTCAACTGCAAGACCTTCGTTTGCAGAAAAAGCAGAGGGTCGATGATCTGACCGGCAAGGCTCTCGACTTCCTCAATATCTTCTTTGTAAACCTTGTTCGTGACATTTGCACGACGGGCGATCTGGTTGATATTGTTGGCAACGTTATTGGCGATGCGGGTGAGTTCTTTCAGCTCGTTTTCGTTGACCTGAGCGATGTATCCCTCAAAAATCATCGCACGAACAAATCCACTGAGACTGCTCATACCGCTGTTCTCAAACTTCTTCTTGATAGTCGCCATTTCTTCGGGGCTGACACGGACTTTCAGGTACAATGTACGCTTCTTTTCATCTTTCATTTTCTTTTGTTCTCCTTTTCTGTTTTTCTCAATTCGGGGTCGTAGGGGCAGCGCCCTCTGCCAAGCCTTGTGAAGTGTGTGTAGTCGCATTTTGCGCCCACACTTCACCATGCTTGCTACTCTAGTTTCGCCCCTGTGGGGCGAATGTCATTTCCGAGCATTTCAGCTCGGTCTTTTTTCTCGATTCCGAGAATTGGAGCTGTGCGACTTTCTCTATTTCATCGCTCCCCATAATCAATATAGCGCACTTTTCCAATCACGTCAATAATAAATTTCAGATTTTTTATATTCGCTCAAAATCGCTTCGTCAAAATGCCCGGATAGCATAAACGTCGAAATAGCGTGATTTCAGTTTTTTGAATCTAAAAATTCCCCGGATATTTGTTGACAAAGTATGAACAAAAGTTTGTGCGCAATGCGGCTTGTATTTCAAATGTAGAGCGCGCTATAATTGGATCATGGCAGGTGAGCTATGGTCACTCAGCTCTGCCTGCTGAGAACAAAAAATGAAAGGTTGTGATTTTTCTATGGGCATCTATACAGAAAAGAGAGATCAGCTCATTGAGAAGATCAAAGGTTTGGAAAAGCGTATCGCAAGCGATACTGCGAAAAAGAAAACACTGGAGGACAAGCTGAAAGAAGTTTCTCGTCTGGCGATGGCGGAGGAGTACAACTGCAAGACCCGTGAGCTTGATGAGATCATCACCTCGGAGCATCTGCTTCTGGAGAAACTGAGAGCAAGCGGTCTTTCCGATGAAGATCTTCTGAAACTGGTCGGCGGCGGAAATGCTGAAAATGAGAAAACCGATACCGCCGATCTTCCCGCTGACTTCGGACAGCAAATGAGCTTTACGGAGAAAGCGAATCCCTACAAGGATTAAAACTATCTGACAACAAAAATAGCTGTGTAAGGAACGGTAATTTCCGTTCCGCACAGCCATCATAAGACAACAACCATGAGGGTAAGAGAGATAAAGCGATGCCCTCACTCTATAAGCGTAGAGATAGAAAAGCTAAAGGAGAAAGATCGCTATGAATAACAACACTACTGCCGTAGAAAGAGAGAAGGCAGGGACAACTTTTAACACAACGTCCGAATACAAGATCGGGCATACCCTTTACACAGTGACTACCGTGTTCAACCCTGCTTCAAAGGAAAGCCTTTCGGATATTCTGAAAAGGCTTATCATCCGTGAGAGCGAAAAACTCCTCGGTGAATCCGGACAAGAACCTGAGAAGCAGGATGTGTAAAATCGTCATTTCAGCGCATTGCAATTAATTTCATATTGCGCTATAATGATAACATAGCTTGCTGTATCTGTCGGAAAGTGAGGTAAATTATGACAGACAAGATAACAGCATTATATTGTCGTCTTTCGCAGGACGATATGTTACAGGGCGAGAGCAACAGCATCACCAACCAGAAGGCAATCCTCAAGAAATATGCGGATGACAATGGTTTCAGCAATCACGTGTTCTATGTGGATGACGGAGTTTCTGGTACAACGTTTGAACGTGACGGCTTCAAGGCTATGATAGCAGATATAGAAGCAGGCAAGGTTGCCGTGGTAATTACAAAGGATTTGAGCCGCCTCGGTCGTGACTATCTGAAAACAGGCGAATACATCGAGATTATATTCCCTGATTATGATGTTCGCTATATTGCAATCAATGATGGTGTGGATACATTCAAATCCGAGAACGAGCTGATGGCTTTCAAGAACATTTTTAATGACTGGTACGCCAGGGACACGTCGAAGAAAATCAGAGCCGTTTTCAAGGCGAAAGGTCAGTCAGGCAAGCATCTTTCCAATCCGATCTACGGGTATAAACGCTCGGAAACGGATAAAAACCTGTGGGTGATTGACGAGGATGTCGCAGAGGTAGTTCGGAAAATCTTCCGCTTTTGTATTGAAGGGTACGGTCCTTCCAAGATTGCCCGTATTCTGACACAGGAAGGTATTCCGACTCCGACCGCCTACGCTTTGTCGCAGGGACGAGATAATGGTCACAAAAATGCTAAACTGCACCGTTGGGGCAGTGAAACCATTGCCCATATTCTTGAAAAAGCTGAATACTGCGGACACACGGTTAACTTTCGCACTCATGTGAAGTCCTACAAAAACAAGAAGCGTGTGGATAACCCGAAAGAGGATTGGCTGATCTTTGAGAATACCCATGAACCTATCTGGACGGAGGCAATGGCCGACGCGGCCAGGCTGGCAAGACAGACCAGGCGCCGCCCGACAAAGATTGGAGAAATGGGGATGTTCTCCGGCATGATGTATTGTACCGACTGTGGCTCGATCATGTATCAGTGCAGGGCAACAGGTTTCCGCAGAGATCAGGAATATGATATCTGTTCCGGGTATCGCACGGGTAGGGATGTGTGTGGGGAGACCCATTCCATCCGAACCGTTATCTTGGAGGAATTGATCCTTGATAACCTGCGGGAGCTCGTTTCCTTCGCAAGACAGTAATTCGGAATAAGTCATATAAAGCTCGCTGTCAGCTATGCCTATTATTTTCCATGCTTCTTCCAAAGATACAAATTTTTCTATTATATTTGAAGCTTCTTCTCTTGAATATTTTTCAAGACTTCCTGTAAGCACAAAAGTTTTTCCTGCAAATCTTTCATCTTCATTT
>CALFMA010000157.1 GCA_937880065.1 uncultured Ruminococcus sp. | reverse complement strand
CCTACGCCGGAGAATACGCTAAGACCGCCGTGCTGTTTTGCAACGTTATTGATAAGCTCCATAATAAGAACTGTCTTTCCTACGCCTGCACCGCCGAAAAGTCCGATTTTACCGCCCTTGGCATAGGGAGCAATAAGGTCAATGACTTTTATGCCCGTTTCAAGAATTTCAACAACTGGGCTTTGCTCCTGAAAAGTAGGGGCTTTGCGGTGGATTTCCCACATTTCAGCGGATTCCACATGGCCCTTCTTGTCGATAGGCTCACCCAGAACATTGAACATACGTCCCAGAGTTTTTTCGCCTACGGGAACTTTTATACAAGCTCCCGTTGCGGTAACCTCGGTATTTTTGCTCAACCCCTCGCTGGAGGCAAGCATAATGCAGCGGACCGTGCGGCTGCCCATATGCTGTGCAACCTCCATAATTCGCTGTTTTCCGTCAATTGTAACGGTGAGAGCGTCCTTAATCATAGGAAGCTTTCCCGACGGAAATTCTACATCAATAACAGGTCCGATAACCTGTGTTATTCTTCCTTTTTCCATTTAAAGTGAAAACACCTCTTTTCGTTATTCCTCTTGAACATTAGCTGAACCGCCGCATACCTCGGTGATTTCCTGTGTAATTGCGGCTTGTCTTGCTCTGTTGTACATAAGAGAGAGGTCGTGTATCATATCTTTGGCACTTGTAGTTGCGGAATCCATAGCTGTCATACGTGACTGCTGTTCACAGCAGAAAGCCTCAACCATAGCGCCGTAGATTATGCCCTTTGCATATTGCGGAATGAGATAGTCCATAACCTTTTCGGGAGAGGGCATAAATGAGGCTTTAGGCAGCTTTTTCATAGTGCCGTCCTCGGCTTTTCCGAAATGTCTGCGTTCAAAGGGCAAAAGCTGAACAGTTCGTGCTTCCTGCACATTTGAAGTTACCATATCCGTATAAAGCACCCACACCTCGTCAAGTTCCTTTTTCTTAAACTTTTCAAGGACAATATCGGCAATTTCAGCGGCACGGTATAAAGTGGGATTTTGCGTTGTATAGAGGAATTCTCCGTCAACGTAAGCCTGTTTCCCCGATTTAATTCTCCGCTGATAGTAAAGCCTTCCCACCTGTCCCATTACAAATAAATAGCAATTATTGAGGTCGGGGACAGCGTCAAGCTTTTCATCGGTATACCGCAGAATATTCTGATTGTAGTTGCCGCAGAGTCCCTTATCCCCAGTAATTACAATATATCCTCTTTTTCGCTTATCCTCGGGAATATCTGAACGCCTGTCGAAATACATCTGCCTCATATGGGGCGTATGCTCCAGCACGTTTTCGATAGTTTCCTGCAATTTGTAGAAATAAGGCTCGGTGGAGTCAAGTGCCTTACGTGCCTTTTTCAGCTTTGAGGAAGATATGAGATACATAGCGTTGGTGATTTTCAGAATTTGCTTTATACTTTCAATTCTCTCGTGAATTTCTCTGATATTCGGCATAAAATCACCTTATTCCTCAAATGCCGTTATAATGCGTTCAATACGCTCTGCAAGTTCATCTGTAAGTACACGGTTTTCCTCAATTTCCGCAATAATATCCTGACCGTATGTGTTGACATAACTCATAAGTTCGGTTAAATATTCTTTAAGTTCCTTTGGCGAAACGTGCTTGAAAAGTCCGTGCTGTGCCGCATAAAGGAGCATAACCTGCTCATAGTGCGGTCGTGGATTGTAAAGCGGCTGTTTCAGCATTTCCGTCAGCATACGTCCGTGGGCAAGAAGTTCCGCCGTAGCTGTGTCAAGTTCCGATGAAAACTGTGTGAATATCTCCATTTCCTTGAATTGTGCAAGGTCAATACGGAGATTTCCTGCCGCCTTTTTCATAGCCTTAGTCTGTGCCGCACCGCCTACACGGGAAACGGAAAGACCATAGTTAACCGCTGGTCTTTGTCCTGAATTGAAAAGTTCACTTTCAAGGAAAATCTGACCGTCGGTGATTGAAATTACATTAGTTGGGATATATGCAGAAATATCTCCTGCAAGAGTTTCTATAATTGGCAATGCCGTAAGTGAACCGCCGCCGTGTTCATCGTCAAGACGGCTTGAACGTTCCAAAAGCCTTGAATGGAGATAGAAAACATCTCCGGGGTAGGCTTCACGTCCGGGAGGACGGTGGAGCAGCAGGGACATTGCACGATATGCAACAGCGTGTTTTGAAAGGTCATCATATACAATGAGTACATCTTTTCCCTTTGACATAAAGTATTCCGCAATAGCTGTGGCGGAGTATGGGCAGATATACTGGAATGGAGCAGGCTCAGATGCCGACGCTGATACAACTACGGAATAATCCATAGCACCGTATTTTTTCAGGGTATTCACAACCTGTGCAACGGTGGAGGTTTTCTGTCCGATAGCCGCATAAATGCAGACAACGTCCTGCCCTTTCTGGTTGATTATTGTATCAATGGCAATTGATGTTTTACCCGTCTGTCGGTCACCGATAATCAGCTCACGCTGACCTCTGCCGATAGGAAACATTGAGTCAATTGCAAGAATACCTGTCTGCAAGGGTACATTTACAGGCTTTCGCTCAATAACTCCGGGTGCTTCACGCTCAATGGGGAAGTAGTCCTCAGCGTGAATTTGCCCCTGTCCGTCAATGGGAGAACCGAGAGCGTCAACAACTCTGCCTAAAAGTTCATCGCTTACACCAATTCCCGCACGTTTGCAGGTACGGACAGCGGTTGAACCCTCAGTAAGACCGTAATCGTCACCGAGAAGAACAATTCCCACAGAATTATTCTCAATATTCTGAACGATACCTCTTGTACCTGTTTCAAATTCCACTAATTCGCCGTACATTACACCACTCATACCACGTACACGGGCGATACCGTCACCAAGGCGGATAATAAAGCCTGTTTCGGACGCACCTGAACGCACCTCAAAATCCTTGATACCTGTTTTGAGGACGGATATAATGTCATTGGATTTCAGCTCATTGCTGACAGTTTCATTTGCCTTTGTTTTGAGAGTATCACGGATTGAACGCAGACTTGTGCGGTAACTGCGGTCAAATTCCACATCACCTGCATTGAGGATAAAGCCGCCGATAATATCGGGGTCGTGCTTATACTCAATATCCACGTCCTCTTTTGTGAATTTCTCCATAATGAAACGGCGTAATTCCGCTTGCTGATTTTCCGTAAGGGGCGTAACATAGCGGACAATCGCCTTTATGCTTTTCTGCTTTTCAAGGAGAATGTCAAGATAGGCTTCAAAAATTTCGTCGATTTCCTCCATATGTCCCGATTTTGCCGCATTTATCATTGAGCGTTCAAGGGATTTGGGGAAAATCTGCTTTATTACAAGTCTTTTTTCGTCATAGGTTATAAGGGGATTTGCCAGCGTATCCTTTACATCGGGACAGGCTGAAAAAACTCCCTTTGCCGATTCAATATCCTCACGGCTTATATTCAGACGGACAAGCTCTCCAAGAAATTCCTTTGCGGTATCTTTCATTTGCTGTCAGCCTCCTCTGCGGAGAGGAAATCGTCAACAAGCTGACGGTTTTTCTCATCGTCAAGATTAGCTCCCACAATTTTTGATGCCGCTTCAACAGCAAGGTCTGCAATTTCAGAATGTGCCTGACGGATAACACGCTTACGCTCATTTTCAATAGTTTCACTTGCGGCTGCAACGATATTTTCCGCTTCCTCGTGGGATTTGCGGATAATCTCTGTACGCTCGCTTTCGGCTTTATCAACGGCATTGCGGTAGATTTTAGCCGCCTCCTCTTTAGCTTCACTAAGAGAAGTTTCGTATTGAGCTTTCAGTTCCTCCGCATCTTTTTTGGCACGTTCAGCGTCGTCGTAGTCTTTCTGAATAGCCTGTGTGCGGTCGTCAAGCATTTTGTTGATTGGTTTAAACAGGAATATACGGAGCAGTACATACAGCAGAAGTACATTGAATACCGTCCAGAATATATTCCAGAATTCAAATTTAAGCATTGAAAGTCCTCCGTCTTACTTTCCAAGCATAACAATGATGAGAAGTGCGATTACAAAGCCGTAAATAGCAGTAGCTTCGGCAAGTACGCAGCCAAGGAGCATTGCACTTCTGATGTCCTTTTTAGCCTCGGGCTGACGTGCAATAGCTTCTGTAGCCTTAGCTGTGGCAATACCGATACCAACACCTGCTCCTACACCTGTGAGAACTGCAATAGCAGCACCAATAGCAACTAAACCCATAATAAATTACCTCCAAGATTTTTTATTTTTAATAACGTAATTCAGCCTTTTTGTTGGGCGGTGGCTTGCTGCCGCCTGTATTAATCAGTATTTTCCTTTACAAAGTCAACGATATGCTGTATAAGCAATTCAAAATGCAGGCTGAATTGGTGGTCAGCACCCTCAACTACAATTAATTCCCCATTTGGAAGTGCTTCCGCAGCAGCATCCATAATTTCTGGAGCAATACCATAAATTGCCTGACCTGCTCCTGGTGTATCGCCTGTTCCTGTGAGAATAATTGTATTTCCTTCATATGATTTTATTGATTCTACAACATCTATTGCCATTAATTCCTTGGCAAAAGGCTCACCGATTTTAACAGCGTCAAACATATATGTTTCAGGTTCTTCGCTGAAAAGTTTACGAGATTCATCAGGCATCTGGTATGCAGGGTCATAACCAATCATTCCCTTGAAAAGGTCAGGGTTTTCAGCGGCTACCAAAGCACTATTGAGTCCGCCTAAACTGTGTCCCATAAGGAAAAGGTTTTCTGAGTCTACCATTTGATATGCAGAAATGAAATCCGTTACTGTTTTAATATCGGCTTTACAGCTGCTTACGGTCATTTCAATGAATTTACCGTCGCTTACACTACTTGTGGGAGCGTTTCCTCTGCAATCAAAAGCAGCAACAGCAATTCCCTCGTCATTTACAAGTTTAAATAGCTCCTCGTATAAATAATAGTTCATT
>CALFMA010000156.1 GCA_937880065.1 uncultured Ruminococcus sp. | reverse complement strand
GAATAGTTGCAATTGTCAGAACATTCCAGATGATATTGAGAATATATCGCCATGCTTTTGCTTTATTTTCAGCCTTGGAGCAAAGTGCCGCAACATCTGATACAACTGCAATTGCCGCAAATATTCCGCATATTACAGCTGCCGCCGCAAATATAATTCCCAGCGTTTTTGTAGGTCCAACAGGTGAAGCAAGCATAGGAACAGCCGCAGCAATTGGTGCTATTTTGAAAAGCTGTGCAAGGCTGATTTGCTTTGAACCTTTGTATGTCTTACGATTTTTAGCAAGAATAAGTATGAATTTCACAAATACAATTATTGCAGAAACAATTGCCATTAAAACAAATATTACAAGAAGTACAACTTTTGGAATGTACATATCTTCCTTGATAAAAGTCATACTTCCCATATCAATTGTCATAGTGCCGTCATCAAGAACTTTCTGCGCTAAAACTCCCGAACCTGCTCCCTCCTGCACAAAGGAATAAAGACCGTCACCTATGTAGTTAATCTCCGCTATACCCGCAACATCATATTTTCCCTCATCTACACGGGTTGCAGGCAGGAAATTAAGGTATGTCATAAGCTTTAAAATTCCCTTGTGATATGAACGGGAATTTATATAAATTCCGCTTAAATCCTCTTTTTCTGTATCGCCGACAGATGCATCAGCTGTTTCGGATTTACCCAATATCAACTCAGGAATACCGGTTGTTATTTCATATGCTGTTCTTGTATTGGTAAAAATCGCAACTCCCCAGTCAGATTCGGGGTCAACATAAAAATTACTTATACAAGCCAGTGTTCCGCCGTCGTGACCGTATGCTCTTACTTTGAAATCACTATTCCAGAAACCGTAATTGCATTTAACTGTGTCACTATCGCCGTAAAAGCTGCTGCCCTCAAAAATCATTGCCTGTGTTTCGGGATTTTCAAAAAGCGGTGCGGATTCGTCTGTAAGTGCCTTTCCGTATTTTGCAATATCCTCGATTGTACCGCAGGCTGAACCTGCGGGATAAATGGGAATAAAGAATAAATCTGCTCCTGTAGCAATAACATTGTCGCCCATTGCGGCATAAGCTTTCAGCTTTTCACGCTGTTCACGAACCCACGGATTATCGTTAAAATCGGGAGCAACAGAAGTCTGCTCCATTCCA
This sequence comes from uncultured Ruminococcus sp., assembly GCA_937880065.1. The sequence goes on along the minus strand of CALFMA010000156.1, from coordinate 3,811 downwards.
AGCTTGTCAAAAATATGATTGTTTACATAGTCAACATAGCTTTCGCCGCTTACACGCTCCACAATTAAACCTGCCAAAGCCGCACCATAGTTTGAATATGATGAAACTTCACCTGGCCGCCAAATCTGTGCAGGCTCTAAACCCTGTACCATTTCTTCAAGGGTTGTAAGTTCATTTTCATCATCTACAAAAATATTATATGTACTTTCGCACCAGCCTGCATTGTGATTCATCAGATTGAGCATTGTGATTTTATCATCATATTTCAGATTTTTCAAATAGCCCTCAGGGAGATATGTGCGGATATCTTCGTTGAGGTCAATTTTTCCCTGCTCATACAATTGCAGAACGCTTACCCATGTGAGAGTTTTTGTAATACTTCCCCATTCGTAAACGGAATTTTCATCAGATGAAATATGATTTTCCATATCAATTTCGCCGTAATATCCTGTGTAAACTGTTTCATCGCCGTGAAAAACAGTTACGGCAAAGGAGGAATAGGGAATATCCTTTACGTAATCATTAATTTCCGATTGAATATTATCAACGGAAATACCCGAGGGTGTTATCTCTGCGGCAAATGATGAAATACTGCCCATTTGCAGACATACTGCCGCTGACATAGCAGCGGAAATAATACGTTTAAAATGATTTTTCATATATACTCCTTTATTTATCGTAAGTTTCAATTCCTTTAAGGTATACCTTTGTTGAAATGAAATAGGAAAGCACAAACAGTCCAGATATTACAACTGCTGAAATAATTTCTATATTACGTATCAGCTTATCATATTCGTCATTCTGATATTTTACAAGCATTTCCATTAATTTTACTTTTATTTCGCTTCCATCCACGGGTAAAGGTCCAAACAGAAAATAAACAATTGTAACATAAACCAGAAGAATAATAACAATACCTTTTATCTTGGCACCCTTCTCACTGCCGAAACGCAGAGCAAAAGGAATATCAACGGCTCTCAATAAAATAGCAATAAAAAAACACGGTAATATAAGCCATTTTATATCCATTGTTTTTTCAATTCCAATGCTTTTTGTACAGCTATTAAAGAAAGCATTAGTGATTATCACTGAAACAATGCCGATTACTGCAAAAAATAAAGATATAATGTATTTTACAAGTACTTGTCCTTTAGGAAGCTGTGGTGTGGAACTTATGAAATATGCCCATTTCTTACTTTCATCAGCCTTTAGAATTATTGTTGAAATAGAGTCAACCAATGCTATTGACATTATATAAAGGAAAATCATTATAATACTATCATCAGCTATTTTTCTCATCCCGTATTCTAATGATTGAAATTCGCCCTCTTCAAAAGAAGAGGTTAAAAGCATTAATGAACTCATTAACGGAAGAAAAAGAAAGCTGAAAATACAGGCTAATCTGTTTTGTCGTAATTCCTTATAAAGCAACCCTTTCATCAGTCATATCTCCTTTCTGCCATTCGCTTGTTGACAAATAAACCGCATATTAGAAGTGCTATTATAAGCGGTATTGCAAGAACTCCCATAACATCAAAAAATGCTGCACAATTTGCAAATATCGGATTTTCCACAGGCATAATCCAGCTTTCAGGCGGTATCTCAAGATTTTGAGGTATATCAAGCTTAACCCCTTTCATATTGAGATACACAGTTTTGTCATTTGGAAGCTTTACAAGGAAAATCACGCTCATAAATAAAACAATCAAAATTAATATTCTGATAAAAGTTGCAGCATTTACTTCCTTTTTATCCCTTGCTTTCAAAATAGAAGGAAATGTCAGAAAATCGACAAAGGTGTTTAACAGTACAACTACTGCCCATAGCTTAAATGTAAAACCAATATTCGGTTTGAGTTCTAAAATGCTGCTTAAAACAATACAGTTCAAAACTGAAAGCAGAAAAGACTTAATTATAGCGGTAATTCTGTTAATCATCAGAACTAATGCCTTATCAGTACTGCTGCAAGGAAGTGTAAAGGCAAAAGTTCTCCAATTTGTGTTCACGTCGGAAATTATAGTTGTATATGTCACTTGTGAAGTAAAGTAAGCTATGCCGACTACCGAAACATAAAATATCACATTCATTACAAAAGAAAACATTACTACATCTTCAGCATTGTATATTTCAATAGCTGAAAACGCTTCTTTTAAATTGCCGATTTTTATACTTAAAGCAACAAGCCAGTAAAATATCATAAAATTAACAGTTCCAAAAAGCAGCAGAAATTTTTCCTTGAATGATATGATGAAGTCCCTGTACATCAATACCTTTAACTTTGACATATAATCACCGCCATTCTTTCTTGCTCTTGTTTACATAAAATAACATTATTTCTTCAAGAGTAGTGCGGTCAAATACAAGTCCCGAATACTTACGCTTCATTTCATCGCTGTTTCTGACCATAACCTCAGCACCGAAATCATTTAAACGGACGCTGACTATATCCGCTGAGTCAATGTCTTTGTAATCATTCTTTGTACATTTTATTACTGAATGGTCAGCTAAAATATCGTCCTTATAACCGCTTATGAGGATCTTTCCCCTGTCGATGAAAGTAACGCTGTCGGCAATTTTTTCAAGGTCGCTGGTGATATGACTGCTCATAAGAATGCTGTGTTCCTCATTCTGCAAATATTCAAGGAATATGTCCAGAATTTCATTACGCACTACAGGGTCAAGTCCTGTTGTAGCCTCATCCATAACAAGCAATTCCGCATTGTGGGACAATGCACAGGCAATCTGCAATTTCATCTTCATTCCCTTTGAAAATTTTCCGATTTTTTTCTTTCTTGGAAGCTGGAAACGGTCGAGATATTCCGTATATTTCTCGTTGTCCCAGTTTTTATATATACCCCCGAAAATCTTCCCCATATGATTTGCATTGAAAACATCGTGAAAAGGCAGTTCGTCAAAAACTACCGCAATACGCTCTTTTATTTCTCTTTCATCTTTTTTATGGTCAAGACCGAACATCTTTATTTCTCCCTCATCAATGGGAACAAGATTGAGAATACTGCGGATAGTTGTCGTTTTGCCAGCTCCATTTTGTCCGATAAAGCCCATTATACTGCCCTTTGGCACGTTAAAATTAATATTGTCAAGAGTAAAGCCGTCATACTTTTTAGTGACGTTTTTCAGTTCAATTGCATTTTCAAAAATCTCGCTCATAACTGACCTCCATAAACCATTTCTAATATTTCCCGAAGCTCATCAAGCTCCATTCCACACAGCTTTGCCTTATCACATACATTTATGAGCATTTCTTCAATCTGACGCAACTGCTCCTCACGGAATAAATCTATATTCCGCGCCTTAACAAAGCTGCCCTTGCCCGTATAGGATTCGATAAAACCCTCACGTTCAAGTTCCTCATATGCTCTTTTGGTTGTGATAACGCTTATTCTCAGTTGCTGTGCCAAGGCTCTCATTGACGGAAGGGCGTCCCCCTCTTTCAATTTGCCGTCTAAAATCATTTCCTTTATCTGGGTGATTATCTGATTATAGATTGGCTCTCCGGATGAATTGCTTATAATAATATCCATAGGTGTGCACTCCTAATCTTTGCCATATCTGCCAGCTGTTGCAGATATAACGAAATTCAAATTTGAATAATGTGTATACTCGATATATACATTATACACATATATACACAAATTGTCAAGGGGTTTCCAAAAATTTTTTTAAAATTTTTTATAGAAAAAAAGAAGAAACCTTTAACGATTTGTTTATAAATTGTTATAGAAAACTTGATAAAATAGGTGCAAAACAATGTTTTGTTCGTTGTCCTCAGGAAACAACTGATGATTTA
>CALFMA010000155.1 GCA_937880065.1 uncultured Ruminococcus sp. | reverse complement strand
GTTGCCATTAAGGGTATGCTTGAAAGAGGTATTACAATCGGTTCATTCCTCATTATCAACGGTGAAGACGCATATGAGGACTTCATCCCAGATGAAGGCTTCTTTGCTGATTTGAGGGAAAGATACTTCAGCTATGACGAAAGCGGAGATTCCAATAAAGATGAATAATATTTTCGATACCCACGCTCATTATGCTGACCGTGCCTTTGATGAGGACAGATTTGAGCTTCTTGACAAGCTCCCCGAAATGGGCGTAAAATATATTATGCTTGCTTCCTCATCGGTGGAGGATACAGCGGAAAATGCGGCAATTGCTCAAAAATACGGCTACATTTATGCCGCATCGGGAGTTCACCCCGAAAGCGTTGATGAAAACCCCGAAAATTACCTTGACATTGTTCGTGAAATAGCTTTGAGTTCCCCGAAAATCAAGGCAATAGGCGAAATCGGGCTTGACTATCACTATGACGGTTACAGCCGTGAAAAACAGCTTAAACTCTTTGAGGAACAGCTTATTCTCGCTAAGGAGCTTGATTTGCCTGTTATCGTCCACAGCCGTGATGCCTGTGAGGATACTCTTAATATGCTGAAAAAACACCGTCCAAGGGGCGTTGTACATTGTTTCAGCGGCTCTGCTGAAACGGCAAAGGAAATCATAAAGCTTGGAATGTACATTGGCTTTACGGGAGTTCTCACCTTTAAAAATGCGAAAAAGGCATTGAAAGCCCTTGAAGAAGTTCCCCTTGACAAGCTTCTTCTTGAAACGGATTGCCCCTATATGGCTCCCGTTCCATTCAGAGGAAAACGCTGCGACAGTTCAATGATTGCCTATACTGCGGCGGCAGCGGCTGAAATCAAGGGAATTGACACACAAGAAATCATTGACATTACCTGCGAAAACGGAAAAAGATTTTACGGAATATGATGCGGTTCAACCGTATCGGCAAAGAGGTTAAAAATGTACTACTGCTGCGGAATTACTGAAAAAGGAATTATGCCCCATAACGAGGACGCTCTGCTTATCGGCAGGCACGTTATGACGGCAGGTATGGTTGAACAGAATTTAAAACCGCCATTTATTATGGCTGTTTCCGACGGTGTATCGGGAGAAAATGCAGGGGAACTTGCTTCTGTAATGTGCCTTGAGGGATTGCGTGACATTGCGGATTTCCGCAAATCACAGCTTCACGGTGAAATTATGGAAATTCACGAAAAACTTGCGGAATACAGCAGAAATGACGAGGAAAGCCGTAATATGCAGACTACTCTCTGCGGTATTGCCGTTGACGAAAATCAGCGTATTTTCGCCTTTAATGTAGGAGATTCACGGCTTTATCGCTTCCGTGAGGGAGTTCTCACACAGCTTTCCCGTGACCAGTCCCTTGTGCAGCTCCTTTACGAGGAGGGAACGATTACACAGGAGGAACTGAAAACTCACGTTCACAGGAATATAATTTTCCCTGCTCTTGGCAATATCAAAGATACTCCAAGAGTTGACATTGAGGAAATCGAGGGCGGATTGGAATATGGCGATGTACTCCTTATCTGCTCCGACGGTTTATCCGATTCCCTGTCTTCCATTGATATTCAGGAGGTTATGGATTACCCCAAGGGATTACTTAGGCGGCTGGAAATCCTTGTGGAAATGGCACTTCAAAACGGCTGCAATGATAATATTTCAGCGGCAGCGGTTATACTTAATGCGTAATTTTTTAAAAAGCTATTAGCCTTTAGCTTTTGGAACGGTAGATTATTAAGAATTAAATAAGGACGGTGGATTCTTTTCCACCGTCCTCGCTGTCTATATTACGAATTACTCAAAAGATATTGTGCTTTGAGAATGGCAATCTGGGTTTTTCCGTCACGGATTTTGCCATTCATAACAAGTTCCACCGCCTCGGAAAGGGGCATTTTCTCCACATCAAGAAACTCATCCTCATCAAGATTCTGCTTTGTGAATTTCAATCCCTTAGCAAGATACATATGAGTTATTTCCGAATTATAGGCAGGTGTGGGGAGCATTTCGCCAAGGTAAATAAACTCCTCACAAGTAAATCCCGTTTCCTCTAAAAGCTCACGTCTGCCGCATACTTCGTGGGATTCCCCCTTTTCAAGCTTGCCTGCGGGAACTTCCAGCAATGCCGCTGAAAATGGATAGCGGAACTGTTTTACAAGATAAATTTCATTGTCATCGGTCACAGGAATTACGCACACTCCCCCATGATGCCACAGAACATCACGAAATGCCGTTTTTTCATTTTCAAGAAGCACCGTATCGTGAGTTATGTTAAAAATCAATCCCTCATAGACAGTTTCGCTTTTCAATGTTTTTTCTTCAAGATGCATTATTAATCCTCCTCGGAAAATTTATTCTTTGAACAATTTCTTGTGTATATCTCCTCTGCTGTCAATCGCTGACAGGTATTGTAATCGTAGTAGTGGGAAATTCTGCGGAATTTCTGCTTTTTATCGCCCTTTCTGCATATCAGCACAAAGATTGCAAGCAGCACAGCGGAAACAATTGAAATTACTGCTCCCTCATAAAGTCCCGGAGTGCGATAGCTGAATGTTATAACATTTTCGCCCTCATCAGCTTTAACTGCCATAAATCCATAGGAAACACGCTCCACATCAACAGGCTTGCCGTTGACTTTTGCCGTCCAGCCCTTATTATAAGGTACGCTGAAAAATACAAGTTCAGGCTTTTCAAGGGTAATTTCCGACTGAAATCCATAGGAATCCCATGTAAAGGAATCTGAACAATTCTGCTGTTTTTCAAGGCAGGCAAGTTCATAATCATTCTGTGTCAGATTATAAACCTTTGATGACGCTTCTTCAAGAATATCCCCATATTTCGCAATCTGCTCATCATTGAGAACAATTGCACTGAGCAGGAGTCTTTCACGTATCGACTTATTTTTGCTTTCAAGCATTTTTTCGCTTACAAATGTATCATAGCCGAATCCCATAGGAATATAGAGTTTATTTTCGTAAATCTCAAATTCCTCGTTCTCCCCTACATATTCAAATTGGGGAAGATATTTACGTATATCCACGTGAGTGCCAATCAGACCGTCCGCACCCGATACGTCAACATCCTTATCAAGGCTCTCCCCTGCTTCAATTTCCTCATAGCTGTAAATACCGTCCTTTTCACGGTAATAATACTTCACAGAAAATAGTCCACGGAGGGTATAATGTGTCACATCAACTCTTGATGCAACGTCACGCTTTATTCCGATTGAGTTGTAAAATTCCATTATAGAGGGACTTACAACTGTCTGAAATGCTCTCATATTAGGAAGCCCCCATATCATAGGGTAATTGTCGCAGCCGTCGGATATATCTATTCGGAAGAAATTATCCTCGGAAACCTCCTCATAAACGCTGTCACCGCCCTTAACCGCCTGAGCGACATATTCCTCCGCTACATTCGGAGTAACTGCACCGTAAATAACTGTTGAGAGAATACAAACTACGCTTGCAAATGCTGTTGCATAGACCATAAGTCCGCCGTAGTGATACCCCTTGTTCTTCTGATAAATTATATAAACCGCAAGGATAAGCATAACAGCTGAAATTGCAAAAGTCAGCCAGAAATAGGCGAAATCATAGGGAAGCGTAAACCAGCTGAGCTTACCGTCTTTTTCTTCGGGGATAAATGAAACAAGTCCGAAAAACAGCATTACTCCCATTGTTATATAAATGGCAGGCTTGAAATCTGCCCCCTCCTCATCAAGGGTACGTGCTGTCATAAGGGCAAAAATGAGAATCGGCATATAGTACCAGCGGGCATAATATGCGGCATTAAAGGCATAGAACATACTGTTGAGAATTGGGATAAACGCACATATAATGCAAATCCACGACAGCTTCACCGCCCAATGCTTTTTATGAGTCCGCATAAATGTAATAACGCCAAGCATTGAGAAAAGCGGCAGATATACAGCCATAGACGACCATTTTGCACCGTCGCTCTTGAAAAGATTAGGTCTTGCAGGAACATCGGGAAGCAGGAAACAGCTCTGAACAATGCGGAAAATTCGTGAGCCTACATTGTAAACTATGTTTCTTTCACCGTAAAGATGCTGACTTACACGGTAGTTGTCCAGAATTGTAATTAACGAGGGCAGGAGAATTACACCTGCAATAGCTGTACCAAGCACCGCTTCCGCAAAAAGTCCAAGAAATCTTTTGAAAGTGACAGGGAAATCCTTGCAGGGCATACGCATAAAGAAGTAAAGAACAAGGAATACAGCCTGACCTGCAAAGAAATAGTAGTTGAGAGCCGCCATAAATGCCACAATAAGGGCAAACCAGCCACGGCGGCGATTGCAGATATTTTCCTCCATAGCAATGAGCATAAGAGGGAAAAATGCGGTTATATCCTGAAAGCTGTTGAAGAAGATGTTGTACACCTGAAATCCCGAAAAGGCATAGAGCATAGCACCTGTGAGAGATGCCTCCTTTGAGCGTACAAACCGCCGCAGATAAATATAGGCGGTAAGAGATGCCACACCGTGTTTTAATGCCAGTATAACGGGCATTGAAAGAGTAACAAGTCCACGGGGAAGAATGGCGGTAAGCCAGAAAAACGGGCTTGAAATGAGGTAGTAGGAATAGGACGTTACAAAGTCAGAGCCTAAATCCGTAAACCAATCCCAGCCAAACTGACCGCTTCTCACAGCATCATTGGCAAGGTTATAAAAAGGTATCTGCTGTGCGTTATAGTCGCCGTAATAGATGAAATAGCCGTTTTCAGAAAGCATAATCGGCAGTACCGACACTAAAAAGACAATAAATCCCAAAAGGAAAGCCATAAGGTACTTTTCTTTTGAATAATATGTGGTTCTCAATAGATTATTTTCCATTTTCTTCTCCTTGAAAAATATTTCGCTGATTTAATCTGCAACTTTGCAAAACTGTTTTTATTATACCACAATTTCCCTCATTTTTCAATAGGGCATCTCTAAAAACCCGTTTGATTAAAGAAAAGACAGATAGGTGCGGCAGCTGCAAGGAAACCTACCGAAGGCGTGCTGTCGCACTCCAAGGGAGGTTGACGAAGCAGATGACGTACATAGCTGTTTTTTCTCAAAAGGGGTTTTTAGAGATGCCCAATATATAAAGCCCGAAAAAAGCCCGAATTTTTTCGGGCTTTCAGAGTATACAATTTTACTTATAAGGCGTAAATTCAATGTTAATCCATTCCTTATTGTTGTAGTGATTATACAAAGAACCAAGCTGATTATTAACATTGGCAGCATCAGGTTCTTCAAAGGCATCCTTTAATTCAAATGTGTTGTCATAATTCATCTTATAAACCGAATACTCTCCATTATTCTGATGTTCGCACCAGATAAGGCTTTCAAATGGGCAGAAACGGAGATTGCCTGTAATATTGGCAATAACACCTTTTTCAGTTTCACCTGCGGCATTTAGGTAATCAGCTCCGTTGAAAAAGTAAAGAGAAGAAAATTTATTGCCTGACATATTTTCAAAGTTTATTATAAGTTCAGGTGTGCCGTCTGAATTCATATCACAATAAGCATATTCCACCACAGAACAATATTGATTAGCCGATAAAGTTTCAAGGAGTCTGTTTCTTGCAAGGTCGTGTATTTCCTGCGGACGAACGGAGATACTGCCCGCTTCTTCTTCACTATACCCTTCCTTGAAATCAACCCATTCCCTGCTTGTAAGGAATTCATCGTTATCCTCAAAAATACCAACTATTTCAAAGGTACTGTCAGTATGCATTTTATAGACTGCATTGCCCTCTCCCTCGGTATTTTTACACCATATAAGATTTTCGTTACTGTTGCCTTTAATATCACCACGAATAATATCAGTTTCGAGGATATTTTCTGTATCGTCAGAAAATTTCAGCTTATTAACATAGTCGGTTCCGTTGAAATAATACAAGTCAGAAACAGGATTTCCATACGCATCTGCCTTTGTAATAATAATTTCGGGCGTGTTGTCGTCATTTACACCAAATAAATTCAAATTGATATTCTCGATATAAACAGAAAGCTTTTCCAGCAGTCTTATCATAGCATCCGCAGCCTCAGGGGGCAAATGGTCAGATATCATATCAGGTAATTTAGACGCATTTCCAGTTTCAGATTCATAAGGTTTGAATTTAATATCAAGCCAGTTTTTATTTTTATAGCTTTCATCATCTTTTTTATCAGCTGCAACTACTTCAAAATTGTTATCCTCAAGCATTTTCAGAACTATATCAATTTCAGATATTGGGGAATTAGTACACCACACAAGATTTTCGTCGGGCAGACATAAGATTTCACCTACTAATACAGCCGGCATTTCTTCATCTGCTGAACTCTTAGAGGGATTTATTTTACTTGTATAACCCGTTCCGTTGAAATAAAATAATACAGATGAACGGTTGTTTGAAATATCTTCCGCACTTACAATAAGTTCCTCTACACCGTCCATATTTACATCACAGTAAGCATATTCAATATTGGTGCCTGAAATTGATTCAAGGACGGTATCTCTTGCAGCATCAAGCATTGCCTTTGTGGGCTTATTATCGTCTGTCCACGTTTTACTATTATTTAACCCCTCATAACTAAAATCAACCCACTCCCTGCTTGTAAGAAACTCGTCATCATTCTCAAAACAGCCCATACTTTCAAAGGTATTATCTCCGTTCATTTTATAGACTGCATTGCCGCCTTCTTCGTGATGTTCGCACCATATGAGATTTTCAGCTTCATTACATTTAATTACGCCACGAAGCTCAATTTTTTCATCTGTATCGGAGGCGAGAGTTATTTCCCGAACATAATCAATTCCGTTGAAATAGTAAAAGTCTGAAAAATAGCTGTTTTTGGTGGTTTTACAGTTCACAATGAGTTCGGGAACATCATCTTTATTGACATCAAACAAACTATAACCGCACATTTGTTCAGAGATGTTCCCCAACACTTCGTCCTGTGCATAACGGAGGGTAAGTTTCGACGGATTTTCCTCGTATAAAGATGTTGAAGTGCTGTCCTGCATAGGTTCGTCAATCTTATTATTGTTATGGGAAAATACTCGGATTCCCGAAATAATTATTGCCAATGCCGCTGCCGCACCGATGAATGCTGCCGCTGCCTTTGACATTTTCGGCTTGCTGTATTTTTCAACTCCGCTTACAATGAATTCCTCATCGTTTATATCTACCCCAACATTTTCACTTTCATTATCGCTGTCAATACTCTTATTCATTCCACTTTCAAACTTTTTCAGGCTCATTTCAAGAATTCTGTTTCTATCCTTTTCGCTTACCATAGGAATATCCCTTTCAAGCTTTTCCACGGTTTCAATATCCGTATTTTCAAGAATATCGAAGCTTATTTCTCTTTTGTCACTCATAAGCTGCACTCCTTTAATCCGAATCCCTTTTCAGAGAGCATTTTTTCAAGCTTTTTCAACGCTCTTGCACAACGCATTCTCACCCCTGCCGAGGTCAATGAATGTTGCTCCGCTATCTGTGAAGAATTCATATTGTAATAATATTTCTGGATAATCATTGTGGAATCAGGCTCACCGAGGGCATTCACACAGCTTAGCAGAATATCTTTCAGTTCCTTTTTTTCCGCATTTTCCACTAATAATTCATCATCGCTTATTTCCGATAAGGCTGTTTCATCAATTTCCGCTGTGTATTTGCTCTTTGACGATAATGAACGGAAATAGCTTATTGCCTTATTTGCTGCAATTGTGCCTATCAGCCCATTCAGCGAACCGCTGCTGAAACCGTTTTTCTCGTATTTCTCAAAAACTGCCGCAAATACATCAGACACACATTCTTCTATATCCTCTTTTGTACCGCAGCTTCTCAGCTTGTTGAAAACTATTGAATAAACGTAGTTGAAATATTCGTTAAACAACGCTGTATGGGCATTTGCAGGTGAAACGGAATATAGCAGTGCGTATTGAGTATCAGTCAAAACAATCACTCCTTTTTAATATATCAAGTGCTTTCATAATATTTACTCGCAATACAAGTCCTATGTGTAACATTTTTTTCAGAATTTTATTATACCACGCATCGCAAACGATTGCAATAAAAAAAACTCCGATGAAAATATCGGAGGAAAATTGTCTTTAAAAAGGTGTTATGTATAACGGTCACGGCAGACCGTGACCCTACACATATTGACGGTATATCACCAATTTCACACATTAGGCACGGCACAAAAAAATGGACGGCAATTGCCAAGACTGCCGTCCATAATTCTATATTCTGAATTTATCTGCCGTTCCAAAAGCTAATGGCTAAAGGCTAAAAGCTAAAGGCTCATTAAAAATTACGCATTACCAAAAGGCTAATAGCTCTTTAAAATAATTAAGCAAATATACTGAAATATCCAAGAACAAGAATTCCAAGGATAATTCTATACCAGCCAAATGCCTTGAAATCGTGCTTTTTGATGTAATCCATAAGGAACTTGATAACAAAAATTGACACGGCAAATGCTGAAATCATACCAATTGCAAGTATGCCAATCTGCTCGCCTGTGAAGCCGCCGTCATATTTCAGAAGCTTCAAAAGGCTTGCACCGAACATTACAGGAACTGCAAGGAAGAATGTGAACTCCGCTGCAACCGTTCTTGAAACTCCGATGAGAAGTGAACCGACAATTGTTGAGCCTGAACGTGATGTTCCGGGGAAAATTGCCGCTATAAGCTGAAATGCACCGATTATAAGGGCAGTTTTATATGTAAGCTCGCTTATGCTGTTTACCTTTGCAGTTGCATTTTTGTTGCGGTTTTCGATGATGATAAATGCGATACCGAAAACGATAAGGGCAATGGCAATAACCCACGGATTATAGAATAATCTCTCGAAAACCTCGTCAAAGAGAAGTCCGATAACCGCCGCAGGCAGACAAGCCACAATAACCTTGAACCACATCTGCATAATGTCCATTTTTACGTATGCACCGAAGCCTTCTTTTTTCAGCGGCTGTGCGTTGTCTTTTTTGCCAAAGGGGAACAGCTTTTTCCAGAAGATTATTACAACCGCCATAATCGCTCCAAGCTGAATAACCACATTGAACATACTGAGGAAATCCTCATTAATCTGCGGATCGTCGCTGACTTTCAGTTTCAGAAACTCGTCAACAAGTATCAGATGTCCCGTACTGCTGACAGGCAGCCACTCCGTAATTCCCTCTACAATGCCGAGGATAAGCGATTTTATAAATTCCCAAACCATAAAAAATTTCCTTTCTGAATTTATTACCTAAAAATTATACCATATTTTTCGCTATATGTCAAATTCATTTTCTTGATTGATTTTCAGCTTGAATTTTCTCTTTGATATGGTAAGAACTCCCGATTTTTTCAGCTTTGCGATTTCCCTCTGCAATGCACTTCGGTTGACACAGAGATAGTCTGACAGCACCGTTGTGGAAAACGGAATCTGAGGAGTTTTTCCCTCTGCGGTTTTATCCTCAGTAATCTGCAAAAAGCTGATAAGCTTATTTTCAATAGTCCGCTGGCTGAGAACTTCAACACGCTCGCTCAATGAAACTGCCTTTTCCGTCATAAGTTCCAGCATATTCTCAACTACCCTTGAATGGCATCCGCAGGCATTTTCGCAGCGTTTCAGCAATTCTGAACGGCGGACATAGAGAATTTCGCAATTCTTCCCAGCCACCACCTCGATATAGCTTCTCGATGACGAGGGGTATGTGAAATATTCCCCGAAAATTCCCTGTTCTCCGAGGGTTTCGATTATAGTTCTCACGCCGTTGACATCATATCTCACTACATCCGCACAGCCTTTGAGGATAATTCCGATTTTATCCCCCTGCTTTGAATAGTCGCTTATGCAGCTGCCTGCACGGAATTTTTTTACTTCCATATTGAAGCATTTAAACATCCTGTGGCAGTCATAATCGTCAACTCCATTAAAAAGTATATTATGTTCAGGCAAAAAAATTCTCCTCCTTGTTGCAATTGCAACAGATTTTTCTCAAATACTATGATACAATATATTACAGAAAAGGTCAAGGGAAAAACTTCCCGAAAAGCGAAATTTGTACACCGAGATAAAACCATGGTAAAATCTCTTGAAATTTTTGTTAAGAAGTGATATCAGGAGGTTACGTTATGAAGATTAATGTTATTGGCGGAAATATTCCAAAAGAGGAAATTGACGCATATGCCGAATACGGCAGAAAAAAATATTCCGACAAGATTATTAAGGAAATGACTGTGTCAATTGACGGTGACTATGCCGACCTTAAATTTGAATTTGCCGATGTGCCTTTCGACAGAATTCGCCGAATTACAGGCTATCTTGTTGGCAATCTCAATCGTTTCAACGACGGCAAGCGTGCCGAGGAAAGCGACAGAATCAAACACAATGTTTAATATGCTTACAAAGCAATAAAATAAAATTAATAATTAAATGGAGGTCTTTATTATGGCTAAATATGTATGTTCAGTTTGCGGTTATGTTCACGAGGGCGACGCTGCTCCCGAGGTTTGCCCACTCTGCGGTGTTCCTGCATCCGATTTCGTTGAGGAAAAGGCTGAGGAAGCTGCTGTTTCCAAGTATGTCTGCCCCGTTTGCGGATACGTTCACGAGGGTACATCTGCTCCCGACAAATGCCCACAGTGCGGCGTTCCCGGCGAGAAGTTCATCGAGAAAAAGGACGAGGGAAATCTCGTATTCGCTTGCGAGCATGAAGTTGGCGTAGCTAAGGCTGTAACTGACGAGGAAATCATTGAGGGACTCAGAGCAAATTTTGCAGGTGAGTGTACTGAGGTTGGTATGTACCTTGCAATGGCTCGTGTAGCTCACAGAGAGGGTTATCCCGAAATCGGCTTATACTGGGAAAAGGCTGCATTTGAGGAGGCTGAACACGCTGCTAAGTTTGCAGAACTTTTAGGCGAGGTTGTATCTTCTTCCACAAAGGAAAACCTCACAGCAAGAGTTGCTGCTGAGCATGGTGCTACACAGGGCAAGCTTGACCTTGCTAAGAGAGCTAAGGAGCTGAACCTTGACGCTATTCACGACACAGTTCACGAAATGGCTAGGGACGAAGCAAGACACGGCAAGGCATTTGAGGGACTTCTCAAGAGATATTTTGGTTAATCTAAAATGCGGGCGGATAATATCCCCCCTACACCAAACTACGGTATATAGCGAAACAAATTGGACGGCAGCCGAATAGCTGCCGTCCTTGTTTTGTATCTGATTTTTCTCGAAAAAGCGTCCGATTTGCATATTATTGTGCAAGAAACAGCTTTTTGAAATCCGTGGGAGTACAATGCTTAATCTCCTTGAAAATGCGGTTGAACGTGGTAAGGCTCTTGAAGCCTGCCTGCATTGCCACATCGGTGATGCTTAAATTCGGGTCAAGCAGAAGATGCTCCGCCGCCTTAGTTCGCCTTGCATTGATGTACTGGAGATAGGACATAGAATTATACTGCTTGAAAATGCGTGAAAAATGATATTTGCTGTACCCTGCCACCTTTGCAAGCCGTTCAAGGGAAATGTCGTACATATAATTTGCGTCGATATACTTCATAACATCGTCAAATTTCTCGCTGTACTCATCAAGCTTAATATCGTCAAACTCCAGAAGCTGACGGCTCTTTTCAAGCTGCTGCTCCCTTACCGCCGTAAGCAGATTTACAAGAGAAATGTAAATCTTCACATCTGCAAGTTCATTACGCTTTGAATTCAGGCTGAGAATGTCAAGCAGAGTTTTCTTCGCAAGGCTGTGCAGTTCCTTGTCAAGCTCCCTGTTAATGAGCAGCGGCTGAGAAACTCCACGCATTACCGATTCAATTGCAGCAACTCCCGAAAGTGCGTTTGAAGCGCATTGGAAAATAAGTCGCCGTCCCGGAATAAGCTGGGGCATTTTATGAAGTTCACCGGAAGGAATGATAAGGACATCATTTACGGGAATATCATATTCTGTATCGCCCACAGTTACAACGTAATGATTTTCAAGGGGCATAATTATTTCCAAGGCTTCATGCCAATGAACAGGATACATTTCGGTTTCGTGATTATCGTATAGCAGAAATGAACGTTTGCTGTCGTATTCAACAGTTTCAAAATCGCCCGTAAGATGCTTTATCATATCATTCTCCTTTCATGCCGACTCCCTCTCTATAAAGGGTATACAATTATTGCTGTCAGCAATTTTTAATAAATCATCCCAAAATCTTAAAATTGCTTGGATTTTCCACAAATCAAGCTATTTTTCCTCGTTTTTTCATACTATAATTATACATCATTTCGTCTAATTTGTAAATACCAACGCAAAAACTTTGTTGATACTACACAAATAGCCATAGCAATTTTTGGTCAATTATAATCCTCATATGTGTCATTTTTAGCCTTTGGATTAAAAGTGGCATATAATCTCCGCCCATATAAACAGCGGCTGAAAACAATGTTTAAAACGAAAATTTCGCATAAAATATTACGGAATTTAAGATTATTTTAAGGCAATTACTCTATAATTATAAAAAAAGATAGCAATAGTATAGTGAAAAAGAATAATTAAAAAGGAGTTTTTTGCTATGAATAAGAAAAAATTGTTATTGGGATTTTCTTCTGCTGCTATAATTGCAACACTTTCAGCTACAGCTGCACAGGCTGCTGATGTAGTTTACGGTGACGCCAATTGTGACGGAGTCGTTTCAATTGCCGATGCATCTGCTATTTTCCAGAATCTTGCAAATCCCGATAAGTATCCCCTTTCAGAAAAAGGTATGAACAATGCCGATGTCTACAACAGAGGTGACGGTATTACCGTTGTGGACGGAATTTCTATCCAAAGACTTGACGCAAAGCTTATCAGCACTCTCCCCGAAAGCTGGAAAGACGGACAGGGTACGGAAAATCCCGTTACAGCTAAAACTCTCATTCATCTCAATGGCGATTCTGCTACTGTTGAGGGCGATTATGCCGAGGTTAACGGCGGCGTTATCACTATCAGCCATTCAGGTGAATTCTGGGTTGACGGTACACTTGCCGACGGTCAGATTAACGTAAATATTGCCGATGAAGTGGCTGATGCCGAAACTGTAAAAATCTTCCTCAACGGTGCAAATATTACAGGTAAATCCGCACCTGCAATTCTCATAACAAATGCGGAGAATACTTCTGTAAATATCGTTGACGGTACAGAAAATACAATTTCCGACGGCGATACAGCTTATGCAGGTGATTGGCTTGGTGCAGCTGTTATTGAGGCTAAGGACGATATTACATTCAAGGGCGGCGAAAAGGGTACAGGTGTGCTTACAATTACTGCAAATACACAGAATGCCCTCGTCTGCAACAACGACATTAAGTTCACAAGCGGAACTGTAAATATCGACACTCTCAATTCTACTGACAAGACAAACGCTGTAAACGGCAAAAAGTCCGTAACTGTAAAGGAAACAGCAATCCTCAATATTGACGCTGAGGGTGACGGTCTGAAATCCTCAAAGGGCGATGTTGCCATTGAGGGCGGTACAGTTTCCATAAAGGCTGGAAATGACGCTGTACAGGCAGAAACTACCATTGATATTTCAGGGGGAACTCTTGTTGCAGGCGGTGACAGAGGTCTTACTGCTGTTATTGGTGTTAACATCACAGGTGGTAAGGTTGCGGCTACAGCTACGGATAATCAGGTTGATTCCACGCTTATGACAGGCACAACCCAGAATACGCTTCTCCTCAACTGTGTTGATTCAACTGAAACTGACGGCTGTTGGAAAAAGGCTAATTCCTTCGGTGGATTTGAGTTTACAAAGAAGTATAAATACGTTCTTCTCAGCACTCCCGACTATACAACAGGCAAGGAATTATCATTCACAAACGTATCAAACAGCTCAGCTGTTATGCACGGCAGTACCAACTTTAAATTTGCTGTATCAGCAGTTCTCAATACTTTCAACGAGGTTAATCCCTCTGCGGCAGTTCCTCCCACAGATACAGGCACAGACACACCTGCACCTGCTGACGGCTATAGTATAACTCTTAACGGTGCTTCAATTCTCTCGGACGCTCCTGCGGCTGTGGCTTCATCTGCTGACGGAAAGCTTACAATTTCTCAGCCGGGAACATTTGCTGTATCAGGTGCAGCTAAGGACGTTCAGATTTACATTGACGTTGACAAGACTGCATACCCCGAGGGCATAGTTCAGCTTGACTTTATGGGAGCTGATATTTCAAACAGTAAAACCGCACCTATCTTCGTTAATTCAATCGGTGATGAGGTGCAGATAGTTGCAAAGGCTGGCACTGAAAATATAATCTCTGACGGTACTGCACATACCGAAAGTTACACAAACAGTGACGGCGAAACCGTTACCGTTGAGGGTGCAATCTTCTCAAAAGATGACCTTAAAATCAAGGGTTCAGGCACTCTCACGGTTAACGGCAACGTGTCGGACGCAATCGTTTGCAAGAACGATTTAAAAATTTACAACGGAACAATTACAGTTAATGCCGTTGATGACGGTTTGAGAGGAAAGGACAGCGTAACTGTTGGAAATGCCGCAGATACGGACTTTTCCGCACTTAAACTCACAGTTAATACCAAGCAGGGTGACGGTATCAAGTCCACGGGAACTGACGCTTCAACAGCTGATAAGGCTTACGGAAATGTCACAATCAACGGCGGTACACTTGATATAAACTCCCACGCTGACGGTATTCAGGGCGAGCAGAGCGTTATCATAAACGGCGGTACTATCGACATTTACACATATGAGGGTTCAGGCTTCTCAGGCACTGTTTCAGGCAATACAGGTGGCTGGGGAGGCAGTTCTTCTACAGCTTCTCCCGATGTTTCCGCAAAGGGCATAAAGGCGGTTGGACTTTACGATGCGGCAGGTACTACATGGCAGAGCGTTGGTGATATTACCATAAACGGCGGCACAATTACCGTTGATTCCTCAGATGACGCTATTCATTGCGGCGGTGCTATGAATCTTTTAGGCGGTGTTATGAAGCTTGCCACAGCCGATGACGGTGTTCATTCCGACCACAAGGTAACAATCGGACAGGGTACAGCCGATACTTTTGACGATGTTCAGATTATCGTATCAAAAGGCTATGAGGGTATCGAGGGACTCAATATCACAATGAACAGCGGAACTGTTATCTGCAACACAACCGATGACGGATTCAATGCGGCTGGCGGTGCTGACGGCTCAGGCGGCGGCAATAATATGGGTTGGCGACCAGGCGGAATGCAGACTGGCGGCGGCAGCTATTCTCTCAATCTCAAAGGCGGATTTGCCCTTGTGAATGTAGCTGACGGCGACCACGACGGATTCGACTCCAACGGCTCATTGACAATTTCAGGCGGATATTGCGTAACAAACGGCAATGAGGCTTTCGACTGTGACGGCACAAAGAGCTGTACAGGAGGCATATGGGTTGAAAATACAGGCTCAGGCGGCATGGGCGGCGGCTTTGGCGGAATGGGAGGCGGAAGCCTTACCGCATCTGTCAGTGCAAGCGGCTCTGCAAGCAAGGGTACAAGAATTTCACTTGTAGGCTCTGACAATAAGGTTATTGTTTCATTTATTGCAGGCAAAAATGTAAGCAACTTCAAGGCAGGCGGTTCAAACGTAAGCGGAAAATTCTACACAGGCGGCGAATTAAGCGGTTCAACATATTTCCAGAATGTTGATGATTCACAACTTGCGGCTTGCGGCGGAACTCTCACAGGCGGAACAGCGTTGAATTAATGCGTAATTATTTAATGAGCCTTTAGCTTTTAGCCGTTAGCTGTTAGCTTTTGGAACGGCAGATAAATTCAGAATATAGAATTATGGACGGTGGATTTGTTTCTGCCGTCCATTTTCTGTTTTAAAGCCTTTCATCAGCTGGCGGATAATATCCGCCTTACACAAAATCGACTATATTACATTAAATTGCGGACTGACAAAGGCAGCCCCTACAAAATATATCATCACACACAAAAACGGACGGCAATCGTTAAGACTGCCGTCCTGAAAAGCTAATAGCTAAAAGCTAAAGGCTAATGGCTTTTTTAATAATTACGCATTACGCATTGTCCATATCCTCGTCATCATCAATAAATTCGAGAATATCCCCCGGCTGACAGGAAAGTGCCTTGCATATAGCGTTGAGAGTAGAAAAGCGAATTGCACTAACCTTGCCCGTTTTAAGCTTTGAGAGGTTTACGTTACTCACTCCCACACGGTCACTCAGCTCGTTAAGGCTGATTTTTCTGTCTGCCATTACTCTGTCAAGTCTTAGTATAATCGACATATTTCCCCCTCCTTAAAGCGTTTCATCTGATTCCTGCTGTAATTTTGCACCATAGCTGAAAATATAAGAGAAAATAATAACTGCAAGAATGGCGAGGAATACTGAAAGATTCAAAATTCCATTTTCAGCAATCATAAATACAAATGGGATAAGGAGAGATAACGCAAAGTGCTTCATAGCCTTTGTAACGCTTTCCTCAAAGGGTGACTGACATTTTTCAAGAGCCTTTGCAAGCTTGCCTGCAAAGATAACCACAATAAGGGTAAAAACAATGTATAAAGCCGCAGCAAAACAAACACCTGCCACACCGTATTTGAACAATGTGCTGTTTTGGGCATTATAATGAGCGTCAAAGGTGTATTTTTCAATGCCGTCCTCTTCTGATTCAATATCCTTTATGGAAAATTCTGTACCCAAAAATTCAAATTCGGTATCTAAATTATCCTCGCCAATATCTACACCGCTTTCAATTTCTACATAACTTGGAAGCTTTGCCGTATCAACGATGAATTCATAGCTTGCACTGCCCTTTGATGTAATTGCGGTGCTGTCTGACGGAAGTACTGCAATGCAGAATATACCGCCCACAATCGTTGCAACAATACCCACAATGCAGGCTATACGCATTATGATAAGGATAATTTTGCTCACCTTGCCAAGTGTGTTGATTCTCTTTACATAGTCAATATTTTTTGTGCTGTTCATAAATAAACCCTCCAATAATTCTTTACGGAACTTATATGAGCGCTCTTTTGTTCCTTTTTTCGGGGAAGTTTTTTCCGTTCCCCTTGCTGTGATTATATAATACCACACTATTTTACGTTTGTCAACAGATTTTTAATGATAAACATTAAATATTATACGTTTGCACAATACAAGGGTAGATTTTCAGGGTTTCCTTTGTGAAAAATTACCGATAAATATTTATCGTTTATCATTAAATTCTTAATGTAGAAAGTATAATGCCCCAAAAAATACCGCACAAAATAACGTGTATTCTGTGCGGTAAGGTTATTATTTTTTCTCAGTCATTAGCTTTTCTTCGCCTTTTTATACTTCGACTTCTGACCGAAATTAAGAGAAGTTGTAAGAATTTTATCCGATTTGAACAGACGGAGTGCAAGATACATACAAATCACGAAAACAATTGCCTGATATGCAAGACCGATATAGAAAATTGTATAATTTCCGAACATCAGATTTGGAATTGCGGAGAATGTATGTGTGAAAGGAATTGCATATACAAAAATTCTTGCCGCAATGGGAAGTGCATTAATATCGCCAATCATAGATATAATGTAGGGAATCATTGCACCGAACATAAGAGGCATAATCATTGTCTGTGCCTGCTTTGCGTCGTTTATCAATGAGCCAAGCATCAGCGACAGACAGAGGCAAATCATAATTGTAAGGAAAAGCTGAATTCCCACAAGGATATAATCGCCAATTCCAAGGGAAAGTCCCAACTGCTCCAAAGCCTGTTCTGTAGGCATAATTTCTGTCAATGCACTTGAAATATCAGCTGTCGCTTCTTCCGTTGCAGTTGACATCATTGAGGAAAATCCGAACATAAAGCACACCGCATTGAGCATTGCAACGAGAGCCGCTGCAAGCATTTTTGAGCCGAGAATAGCCGTTCTCGATACAGGTGCGGAGAGGAGAGTTTCAAGAGTCTTGTCGATTTTCTCATTGGAAATTCCACTCATAAGTCCCTGTGAAGTCATCATAATAAGTACAAAAACGATAATTGGGAGCATCATATTCTGCATCATAATCTTGCTCATTACCGCCTCAGAGGCAATCTCTGCGGATTTATCACTTACAACAGTCTGCGAAACCACTTTTACAGGGGAATTTATACGTGCTACGTCCTCAACGGTAAGCCCTGCATTTTCAGCAAAAACGTCTGAAATGCACTTGTTTATTAGAGTAACCGCACCCATATTTCCGCCCGATACGTTGGACATCATTGAAGCGGATTTCATTCTTGCTACGCTGATAATCTCAGGGGATTCGTTGTTTTCAACAGCTTCGGAAAATCCCTTTGGAAGAATTACAACAGCCTGTTTATCGGCATTTTCCAGCAATTCAGCATAATCCTCTGAGGAATCCGTAACTTCAACAAGCTTTGCACCGTATGTTTTGAGTTTTTCTTTCATATCAGCTGTGAAATCCGTGTTGTCACGGTCCACGAGAGTGACGGAGTATTCCTGTTTTACAGCCTCCTCAACGGTATCACTCATAAAGTTTCCCATAAACATAAGAAGTCCCATTACAACCACAAGGCTGATAATTGTCTGGGCATTGAGCAGCTCCGCAAGCTCCTTTTTAAGAAGATTAAAGAACTTCATTACCGTTCACCACCCTTTCAAATACTTCTTCGAGATTTGCCGCATTATAGCGTGTTTTCAGTTCCTCAGCCGTACCTGTGACGTGAAGATGTCCCTTGGAAATAATTCCCACACGCTGAGAAACAAACTCAATTTCAAGCATATTATGGGAGCTGATGAGGAATGACATTCCCTCCTCCTCAGCAAGCCTTTTAATCATTTTTCTGATTTCGATAGCGTTGAGAACATCAAGTCCGCTGGTAGGTTCATCAAGAATTGCAAGTGCAGGCTTTGTCATAACTGCACGGGAAAGGAGCAGCTTACGAATCATACCACGGCTGTATGTGCCGATTTTATCCTGTAAACGCTCCCCAAGACCGCACATATTCTTTGCACGTTCAACATAGCCGTTGATTGTGTCAATATCGTTTGAGAAAAGTCCTGCCATAAACCGCAGATATTTTTCACCTGTCATATTTTTATATGCGCCTGCCTCATCGGGGAGGTATGTAATGCATTGACGCACCTTTTCAGGCTCTTTCACTACGCTGTGACCGTTTACAATTGCATCTCCGTCGGTGGGAATAAGCAACGTTGAAATCATACGAATTGTAGTTGTTTTTCCTGCACCGTTAGGTCCTATAAGTGCGAATATTTCGCCTTTTCCAATGTCAAAGGTGACTTTATCAGCCGCAAGCACTTTTGCATACTGCTTGGACAGTCCCTTGACTTCAAGAACTTTTTCCATAATTTTTCCCTTTCTGCCCTCTGGGCAATAATTTACGGCATACCGCCACAAGTCAATTATATCACATTATCACGTTAAAGTCAATTGTTAATTTTGGACATCTTTAAAAGTCTTTCCCCATTTTTGTGGAAAATCCACTCCCTTTCATCAACAGAAAGGGGCAGTTGGGCAATCATTTTAACCTCTTTCAGCGGATCATCCCACGGTTCATCGCTGGCAAAAAGAATTTTATCTGCCCCATGTGCTGAAATTATGCGGAAAAGCTGCTCTGAGGAAATATAATCTGCAACCGCTGCCGTATCAAAATAGACGTTGCCGAATTTTCCTGCAAGGCAGTCCTCAACCTCGTCAAACTGCCTCATACCGCCCATATGAGCCGCAACAATTGTCATTTCGGGAAATTTTTCCGCTATCTTAGCAAAGCTTTTCGGCGGTGCAAGAATTTCTCCCTTGCCTATAGGGTCCCAGCCTGCGTGGAATACCGCAAACAGCCCCAATTCCGTACATTTGCGGTATATCGGGAAAAGCCGTTCCTCATCGGGGCGGAAGAACTGGTATTCGGGGTGGAGTTTCACACCGCACAAGCCGAGGGATTTGATACGTTCAAGCTCCTCAATGGCATTTTCCGCATCGGGGTGAACTGTTCCGCAGGAGTAAATTCCGCCGCCCATAGATTCAGCCGCCCAGTTGTTGATAGTCGTCTGCTGTGAGGGTTTGGTGGCAATGGGCAGAAGCAGGGATTTGCTCACTCCCTTTTCCTGCATAAGCAAACGGAGTCCCGAAATTGTACCGTCGGTATAAGCTTTCATATGCTCCGTTTCTTTGTTATTCTTCGTTGTATTCAAAAGAGATGCCATTGCCCTCTCGGCTATGGCATCAACAAAAGCATGGGTATGAAAATCAAAAAGCATAATATTACTCCATAACGTGTTCCATTGCACAATGGATTATTTCCTGTACGTGGTCATCGCAGAGAGAGTAGAAAATGGTCTTTCCGCTTCTTCTTGCTTTGACTAAACGAGCCTGCTTGAGTACCCGCAATTGATGTGATACAGCCGATTGAGTCATATTTATCAGCCGTGCAATATCGCATACGCACATCTCGCTCTCACCCAGCACAAAAATAATTCTGATACGTGTGGGGTCACCGAAAACTTTCAGCAATTCCGCCGCATCATACAGAATATTTTCATCGGGCATAGCCTTTGCAACCTTTTCCACAATGTCCTCATGAACACCGCAGCCGCATAAATTCTCCTCCATAGCAGCCTCCTTATATAATATATTCAAAGTTTTTGATTATACCGAATGTAATCACAACAGCCGTAACGCTGAAAATCAACCCGACAATACAGGTAGCAACCGCCCATTTGTCGTAAACCCGTTTCAAATGCCTGCTGTATCTGACATTGTATGTCTTTTCCGTGCTGTAAGCGGAAGAAAATCCCGATTCCTTGGGAAAAACGCAGGGATATTCAACTCCGTCAATTTCATAAAAGGCAACTTTGAACTTTGCCTTTTTAACTGTATCGAATTTAGTAAAGTTTGCAGTTTTTTTCTTGGTGAAAATGAGATTGAGGAAATGGAAAACGAAAAACAGAAACATAAGGATTATAAGCAGTTCAATAATGCCTAAAAAGCCTAAAATCAGCACAAAATTGCTGACACCAAGTATTTTGCATATGACCAAAATTACCACGAGGGCAACGAAAACTTCCATTATCTCAACTCCTTTCAAGGGTTATTTTCATTATACCACAATTTTTTCTATAAGTCAAATACACAGCTTACAAAAAGAATCCCATAGAAAAATCTACGGGATTGATAGTTTTACGCAACAGTCAGCACATAACATTCAACAGCAATTGCACCAATTAACAAAAGTGCCGAACCAATCACCAGAGCAATTGCGGCAACGGAATCATTCTTTTTCATATAGGATTTTTGCGGATTTCGGGGCGAACAAATAACCGTTACGCTGTCGCCAACTTTCAATTTTTCTCCTTGTGACAATGTAGAGGCGGTGAAAGTATACTCCTGATTATTTACACGGTATCTGATTTTGTAGCCGCTTCCCCTGCCATAGCCTATATCAAAAATTTCCCCTGCTGTAATGCAGCCATTTCTTTTAATTCGCACTATCCGCACAAGCTCTTTCAAGGAAATGCCGAACATAACTCCCGTGAATGACGTAAAACAGGATAATACGGTAAAAATCGCAGTATTATCCCTGAAAAACCGCATACCTATAAGGATAAAAACAGCAACAACCGCCGCCGCAATTAATAATCCCAACGAAATTTTTAACATTACTTTTCTTGTGCCTTTGAAAAATAATAAGGTTACGATAACAGCCAAAATCAGCAATATCTGCAAAAATCCGCCTAATCCCATAGCCGCACCCCCATATTTTAAATGTATAAAGGGCATCTCTAAAAACCCCTTTTGAGAAAAAACAGCTATGCACGTCATCTGCTTCGTCAACCTCCCTTGGAGTGCGACAGCACGCCTTCGGAAGGTTTCCTTGCAGCTGTCATACCTATCTGTTTTTTCTTTAATCAAACGAGTTTTTAGAGATGCCCATATAAAAGAAACGCCCTCACAAGGAGAGCGTTTCAGTCTGTTATTAATCCCAGCCGTAATTATCGTAATCGTCATATTTTCTATAATTATAATCGCTTGGACGTAGTAAGTCAGAGATTTCCAGAGAATCAAGAAGTTCTTTGTTGTCACCACGGTCAAGGAGGCAAAGGACTTCGCCGTTGACCTTAAATACCGCAATTGGCATTTCGCCCCAGACCATAGGTGTACTTTTGTTGATAAGTTTGCTCATCTCATACGATACCTTAACCGTCTTTGTATCACCGTTGTAAAATATATCCATACCTGAGATAGAATCAAGAACTGTAAAATTCTCATAATAATTATAGTAATAATATTCATTTTTGGTATAGTCATTTGTAAAGATTGAGTACGCTGATGAATAGAATTTAGGTGAGATTGCTATTTCTATGACACTTGGAAAATCTTCTGTTGTCAAATAACCGCAATTAATTCCAAGACTTTCAAGAATAGAGATAGTATTATCAAATGTTTCAAGAACAAAGTATCGATTGTTAAGCTTTCCGCAATAATTTGCATTGAGGAGGTCATCCTCTGTCATATTCATAAGGTCCTTTTTGTATGCGTCACGGATAGAGATAAATGAGAGCTTATCTGTTTTCTTGATTTGATAATCACCTGATTTATCCATAAAATCAACGGCAGTTGCATCATCGTAATATTCAATCTCAAAGCGGAACATTTCCTTACATATTTGTTTAGCGTAATCGTCGGAGAGAAGAATTGCCTTTTTCAACTCCGCAGACATATTTGACGGAACATCATATTCTCTTGATATAGTAGAGCCTGTGTAGGTTGAATATTGCAGGTAAATAGAGTCATCTATGGCTTGGGGATGATATTTATCAAAATTAACAGTATTATATGTATATTCTTCCTGATTGAAATGGCGGTCAACTAATTCCTCGTGAAGCTTTACAGCTTCTTCAATAACCTTTTTATCACGGAAAATCATTTTTCCATAATCGGTTATACCAGTTCTTATTGCAATGCTTTCTACAGATGCTGTGGAGGGAACTTTTTTAGCAATTCCGAAGCCCTTTGTGGAACTGAAAAGACTGCATAAAACTATTACAGAAATTACAGCTGCACCAAATCCAAGACCTGCCTGCCAGAATTTCTTGAAGCCACGGCGTGTAATGACTTCCATAATGAACCATACGATACCGCAGAGAACAATACCTGCCGCAAGGAAAACGCCGAAGTTGATGAAAAGGGAGAGAACGCAGAATGTACCCATTGTCATAATTGCGTAGAAAGCAGATTTGTAAACATAGGGCTTTGAAACGTCCTCAGCCTTTCTGTGGCGGTAGAGGAGATATGCTGCAATAAGATAAAGTGCAGTTACAACAAGGGTAATTATTATCCATTTAGTGTAAAGGAATGCATTGAAAGAATCGGTATAATCTATAGAATCAGTAACAATAAAGAAGAATGAAATTGAACCTATAGGCGATGTGCTTGTGAAAATGTTGTTGTAGAAAATTGCGGATTGGTCAATACCATAAGCGTAACTCTGACAAAGTGCAACCCATACGCAGGCAATTGACGCAGGAATGAGAACATTGAAAGCGAAAATGCTGAAAATTGATTCAAAAGTATTTCCGCAGAATACAATTGCAAGAACGGTGAGTGTATAGAATTGAATAATTGCAATTAAAACAATGAATATTACTTTAAGTACGAAATCAAAATTTTTCCAGAATTCATTTAATTCAGGCACTATTGGCGTACCGATTCCCAGAATTGCAATGGAAAGGAGAATTGCACCGAATATAGGTGCGATGTACATTATGCAGCCCGAGAGATAATCAGCAAAGAAACGCTGAGTACCGCTTAAAGGCAGAGCATAGTTCATATCAGTAATGGATTTTTTGTACAGGTATTTGAAATTGGTGAGAGCCATTGTTATACCTAAAAACAGAGAAATTATAAAGCACAGAACACCAACAACAGCAAATGCTCCGCAGCCTGCTGAAATTGAATCGTATACTTCCTCGCTGATAGCTTTCAAATTATAATACTGAGTTTCATTATAAATTGCAATAATTGCGACAACTGCTAAAGCAGGAAGTCCGAGAATTGACATTATTAAATGTACAATAAAGCTTCTCTTGTTTTCTCTGAAATTATTTTTAAAGCGTTTGCCGAAAAAACTTGGCGATTTACTTGATGTCGTTGCTGTCATATCCAAGCACCTCCAGTTCATAGATGAAAATTTCTTCAAGTGTCAATGGGATAACCTCAAAAAGAACAGGCTTTTTGGGAGCGAAATAAGCTTTCAGCACATCAGCCTCTCCCTTTGCGATAATGTAGTAGATACTCTGACTGCGTTCAAAGTGGAGAATTTCAAGTCCTGATTCTTCAAGCTGTTCCTTTGTGTATTCAACGGGATTTCCATTTTCATCAGGTGGGAATACAGCCTGAATTTTGTGGATACTTGAAGTTACATCATCAAGTTCACGGGCAAAGAGAATTTTTCCGCCGTGGAGAAGTGCGGCAGTATCGCAGACTTCGTTGATTTCACGGAGGTTGTGGGAGGAAATGACAGTTGTAAGCTGACGGTCAAGCATTGCGTCAACAAGCATTTTCTTTACAATAATTCGCATAGTTGGATCGAGTCCGTCAAACGCCTCGTCAAGGAGCAGGTAATCTGTTTTGCAGGCAAGACCGATAATAACGATAGCCTGACGCTTCATACCCTTTGAAAATTTGTTGATTTTCTTGTCAAGGGGAAGATTGATACGCTTTCTCAGTTCCTCAAATGTTTCCTCGGAGAAGTTTCTGTAGTAGCTTTTGTAGTAGTTTTTCAGTTCTTTGAGGGTAAATCCTGCGAACTGAACTGTTTCGTCATTGATGAAAAATACTTTTTCCTTGATTTCCACATTGTCATATACAGGCTTTCCGTCAATGAGAACTTCGCCCTCCTCAGGCTTGTAGATACCCGACAAAAGGCGGAGGATAGTGGATTTACCTGCACCGTTTGAGCCTAAAAGTCCGAATGCCGTACCCTTTTCGATTTTAAGGTCAACGTGGTCAAGGGCAGTATATGAATCGAACTTTTTCAGCGTATTTTTTAATTCAATCATTAGTCTTCCTCCTTTGCGTAAATTGCGTCAATATGCTCTTTCAGCGTATCTGCGGAAACACCACGATTTTTTGCTGAAACAGCCGCTTCGTCAAATTCGACAAGTGCTGCCTTGTGGAAAATTGTGTTATCCAGTTTGGCGACAAAACTTCCTCTGCCCGGAACGGAGTAGATAATTCCACGTCTTTCAAGTTCCTGATAGGCTTTGGCAACTGTGTTGGGGTTTACCCTTGCATCCTTTGCAAGACTGCGGACGCTGGGCAATTGAGAGTTTTCTTCCAGAGTGCCTGATAGAGCGAGTTCAGTAATTTTCTGATAAATCTGCTCATAAATCGGGACTCTGCTTGTGAGGTCGATTGTAAACATAAGCTCTCCTTTCTGTCATTTGTGTACTATGATTTGTAATACAGCTATTACACTAATACTATATCACATATTTTCGCCTTTGTCAAGGGGTTTTATAAAAAAAGCTCCCAAAATTTTTTTCGGAAGCTTTAATATGATATAGAATTATAATTTCCAGATGTCCTTGTTGTACTGTGCAATTGTTCTGTCGGAGGAGAAATAGCCTGCCTTAGCAATATTTACAAGCATTTTTTCTGCCCATTCCATACGGTTTTCGTAGTCAGTATATGCAGATTCTCTTGCAGTTACATAGCTGTCAAAATCAGGGAAGGTCATGAACCAGTCCTTGCCGATCAGCTCTCTGGACAGGCGCGTCAGACGCTCCTCATCACCGATGGCAAGAAGTTCCCTGCCGGTGATGAAATTCACAGCCCGTGCAATTTTCTTGTTCTTCTTCACGGTACATAGCATTTCTCTTGATAAGAGCATCAAAATCAACAAGTTTTTCGCCTTTCTTTCTTTGCTCTTGTCTGTCATATAATTTAGCAATAATTTAAAAATAGAAGAGCAATCATTACCGTCAATTAAGAGATTTATATATGATAAAAAGCGAAGGATTAATAGATAAGTTAATAGCTACATTACATTATCATGGTTATCTCCATCTGATTAGTTCTAATATCTATACCCCTGACGATGGCCCTCTAAATATAGTAGCGAGCGAGTCCAAGATAAAACTAATTCAAGACTACATTGATGACGTTTTTATAGATCTTTTTTTTCGCACATATGAATTTAAGCCAATAATAATCCCTAAAGGCTATACAATAAACCAATATACAAAAGATGGAGTTATTTATCACACAGTAAAAATAATAGATTTTGAAAATATAGATAAAATCAGAATTTTAGTAGGATTAAACGCAGATAAAAAAGCAGTAGAAATTATTCAAAGTGTAAAACAAGAAACATTTAACTTTGAATCTCATACT
>CALFMA010000154.1 GCA_937880065.1 uncultured Ruminococcus sp. | reverse complement strand
AAAACAGCTTCGCTACTTCCAGGAGTACCTGGAACAGAACCATGCTGTTACCTATCTGGAGCAAGTGAAAAAGGCACACATCAAGAGCTTCCTTGCCATGATGGACAGCAAAAATCGCAAGCCACAATACATCAATGACTTACTGAAAGTCTTCAAGACTTTCTTCGCCTATACTGTAAGGGAGGGCCACATCCACATCAATCCCACTGCTGGAATCAAGAATGTGAAGCAACCTAAAGTCAAAATCATCACCTTCTATGAGCTGGAGATTCGCAGGATGCTCAATTACTATCATGGGCGCGACTATCTGTCCACTCGCAACAGAACCATGATTGCTCTTTTCTTTGATACTGGCATGCGTCTGAATGAAGTCATGACCCTCTGTCCAGAGCAAATCAGGGATGACCACATTCTTGTTCATGGCAAGGGCAATAAGGAGCGAATGGTCTATCTCAACAATGCCTGTATGGACGCATTGGAAAAATATCTTGCCATTCGAGGTGAAAACGAAAAGGCGGCTGATGAGCCTGCACTTTTCATAAGCAACAGAAACAAGCGTATTTCAAAACGCCGTGTACAGCAGATTGTGGAGGATGCAATAGAGGCGGCAGGACTGGGCGGAAAGGGCATAACTACCCATAAACTCCGTCATACAGCGGCAACTCTTATGTATCAGTACGGCGGTGCGGATATGCTTACTCTGAAAGAATTGCTTGGTCATGCCCACGTAGCGACAACTGAAGTTTATACCCATATATCGGGAGAAAAAGTGCGTGATACCGTGGAAAGCCACCCCCTTGCAAACATTAATAAGACAAAGAAAACGTGACGTTCTTCACATAGAGCGTCATGTTTTTATGTATCATATGGAAATCATCAGATAATTGAGTGCTTGATTATAAAGTCGGCAGGGGTGAATTCTCGCCGTTATGAGCATTTCCGCAAAATCCACCGCATCTTCGATATTTCTTGAAAAATCGGAGATAATTTCCTTTTGCCCCGTTCTGGAATCCTCAACTTCAATGCCATAGGTGATTATTTCAGAGTCATCGTAATTCATTTTCCCCGAAGTCACCCGATATGATACCTTGTTGCCACCGTAAATTTCCATGTAAACCGTCCTGTCCCTGACTTCCTGCTTTTTCTTTCTGATAAGTCCGAACATAAGCTTGCTCCTTTCAATTTTATACTAATGTCTAAGATTAGTATTATGGGCATCTCTAAAAACCCCTTTTGAGAAAAAAACAGCTATGCACGACATCTGTTTCGTCAACGGAGTGCGGCAGCACGCCTTATGAAGGTTTCCTTGCAGCTGCCACAACTATCTGTTTTTTTCTTTAATTAAACGGTTTTTTAGAGATGCCCTTATGAATCAATTATATCATATAACAGATACAATTGAAAGAGTGAAAAAAATCTCTTTTGAATATATTATAGCGATGAAAGTCGAGAAAACCGACAAAATTCTGACAAAATTTCCATTGTAATTTTCCGAATTCTTTACTGATTTATAAGAAATTTCGTAAAATGAAAATTTTTTGTTAATAAAGTATTGACAAAATCAAATACATTAGGTATAATAATAATGTATTATTATATTTATTAGGGGGAATTTGTATGAAAAAGAAAACAATTACAAGACTCGCCTGCCTCATGGCTGTGGGATTGGCAGCAGGTATTGCAAAGCCTGTGTTCTTTGCCCATTCCGAGAAAAATGAGGACGGCACATTCAACATCACCGAGGACAATCGTGAGGAGCTGTTGGGAATTGATAATCCCGATAACTATTTTCTCGGAGCTGCTTCTCAGTTCTCCGTCTTTCTGAACGGCGATTTTGAAGCGGATCAATCGGACTGTGAGGGACGACTTGCGGCGGCAGGAAATGCAAATATGGGGCCTGAAACTCCATATTATTCCGTCGGTGCAAAACTTGAAAATGCAGATGATGTTGCCCACGTAGTTATCGGCGGCGATACGCTGATAAATTTCAGTGCAGACGGTAAGAACTTCGTAATGGGGGAGAAACTTACAGTTGGCGGAGAAATTGCCACATATATGGAAAACGGTAACTGTAAAGTTTATGTTGGTGAACTTTTCGACTTTGAAGAAGAATTCCAAAGACTGAATGACAGAGCCGAATTCCTTACAGAACAGGATGACAACGCTGAGCTGATAATTGACCAGTATTATGAAAAAGGCTGGACAATCAAGGGCGAAGATACAAATTTGAATGTCATTACTCTTGATGCGGATCAGGCAAAAATATTCACTGACGGTTACATTGACCTTGCATTGGACATTCCCGATGGTTCATATATTGTAATCAATGTTCCGGGAACTCACGTTGAAATGCCAAGTACACAGGTTTCAATCATTGATGGAAACGGACAGAAAAAACCTACATTTGAAAATACACCCCTTCTTTACAACCTTTACGAAGCAACAAGCTTCCATTATACAGGTTCAATTCAGGGTTCAACACTTGCTCCCAATGCTGATGCAACTGGTGAGCAGGGCGGTCACGTAGCAGGTGCAACAATTGCGAAGTCCTTCAAGGGCGGAATTCAGTTTGGTTATTCCAAATTTGACCCTGAATTCCTTGAAGTTGTAGAAACAACAACTACTACAACAACTACCACAACAGAGCCTACAACTACTACAACAACCACAACGACTACAACAGAACCTACCACAACAACTACAACAACAACTACTACAGAGCCTACAACAACGACTACAACAACTACTACTACAACAACAACTACAACAACGACAACAACGACAACCACTACAACTACTACCACAACG
>CALFMA010000153.1 GCA_937880065.1 uncultured Ruminococcus sp. | reverse complement strand
GAGAAATTTTCTTTATGCCGAGTATTTGACGGCAAGGTTTAGTTGGTGGAGCAATATTGTTTCAGGTATAAAAACTCCTGTTTTGCAAACAATAAAAATGACATCATAAAAAGGAGTGATTGAAATGAATGAAAAATTTCCTGTGAAAGAGCCTGATGTAACAGATGAGGAATATATCTGTCCTGCCGCTTCGTGGGGAGATATGACAGGGCTGATTCCCTCCAATAATTCCAAGGAAACCATATCCGAGGATTACAACAAGCTCTATCCTTATTTGCCTAAGGTAAATTAATCGACTAATGTAATCAATTGACCGCATAACTTCATTTGAAAGTTGTGCGGTTTGATTTTTTTGTGCAATATTAATTTAATATTCTGTTGAAATTATCGAAGTTAACAAAAATTTAAAAAACCCTTTATTTTTTTCTTAAATTATGATATAATTTAATGTAGGTTATTATGTGCGTTAAGGTGACAATGCAGGCATAAATTATGGGAAATGTCTGCGGTATCACTTTAGGGAACCTCTAAAATATAAGACAGCGTTTTTTAAGTAAAACGGCTGTCGGATTTGTGAAGGTGTTGTTTATGAAAAATGGTGTTCGTATGATTGACATTGCCGAAAAGCTGGGAGTCAGCGTTGTTACGGTGTCAAATGCTCTTGCCGGCAGGGACGGCGTAAGCGAGCAGGTCAGACAGCAGATTTGTAAAACTGCTGAAGAAATGGGCTATAAGCCGTCAGGTGCAGGCTTAAAGAAGAAAATGGATTCCCAGAAAACAGGCAAAAGCGTTGCAATTTTAACTTCCGAGCGTTTTATCGGCTCAATGGGAACTTTCTACTGGGAACTTACTGCAAATATTTCCAATAAGCTTTCCGCCGCAAATGTGGTAATGGTTTATGAGAGTATTTCAAGAGTAAATGAAAAAAATCTCGTTCTCCCAACATCTGTAATGGAGGGCAGAGTTGACGGTGCAATCGTCATCGGTCAGCTCAGAAGCGATTACGCTATGGCATTGAGCAAGATTGAAATTCCGCTTCTTTTCGTTGATTTCTATGTAAGCCGCTGCAATGTGGATTCTGTCAACTCCGACAGCTACCACGGCGGATATATGGTAACTGATTACCTCGTGGAAAGAGGACACGAAAACATCGGATTTGTAGGTTCTCTCAATACTACAAGCAGTATCAATGATCGCTATCTCGGCTACAGAAAATGCCTTATGGAGAACAATCTTACTTATAAAAAGGAATGGGTTCTGGAGGACCGTGACGAACTTGGAATCCTCTATGACAACATTGATTTCCCCGACGATATGCCTACAGCATTCGTGTGCAACAGCGATGAAACTGCATTCAGAATAATTGCGGCTCTTAAATCAAAGGGAGTACGTGTTCCCGAAGATATTTCCGTTGTGGGATATGATAATTATACCGTTTCAAATATCTGTATTCCTGCCATTACAACTGTAGAAGTTGACCTTATGAAAATGGCATCGGAGTCTGTGGAGCTTATGGTGAAAAAGCTTGATAATCCCGAATATACCGAGGGAAGAAGAATAATCAGCGGTAAACTTATCGAAAAGGACAGCGTTCTTGACCTCAGAAGTCACAGCGGAAAAACTGTCTGAAAAGGAGTCAGGAAATTGCTGATAAAGAATTTTTTTGGTCATCTCACTACAGTTATGCAGCACAGAAATCTTGTTATGATTCATTGTTTCAAAGCAGGCATTATAAAGCGTGGACTTCTTCACGATTTGTCGAAATTTTCCCCTGCGGAATTTCTCTGCGGAGTGAAATATTATCAGGGAGTGAGAAGCCCTAATGAGCGTGAAAGGGAAGTAAGAGGCTATTCAAAGGCATGGCTTCACCATAAGGGAAGAAACCGCCACCATTTCGAATACTGGTCTGATTATTCCATGGTTACAAAGAGTCATATGCCCGTAGAAATGCCAAATGAATACCTGTTTGAAATGTTCTGTGACCGTGTTGCCGCATCAAAGATTTACAAAAAAGAAAAATACAACGACAGCTGTCCTCTTGAATATTTCATGCAGGGAAAAAATACAAGATTTATTCATCCGAAAACAGAGAGAAAACTGGAATTTCTGCTTAAAATGCTTGCAGAAAAGGGCGAGGACGCAACATTTGCATACATAAGACGACAGCGGAAGTGAAAGAAATGAGGGAATTTATTGAAAAAATTAATCTTACCAATGCTGCTTTTATCACTTTTGATGGCCGGCTGTAAGCAGGAGGAGGAAAAGGTTGTGGAGTTAACTCCTGTGCCTATCACATCTGTGGTAACTAAGGCAACTACCGAAAAAGTCACAGAGCCTCCTACAGAACCCCCAACCGAGGCAATTAAAATTACCCCGATAGTTGAACGGAAACTGAAAAAAATGGACATTCACGAAAAGGTGTGTCAGATGTTTATGGCTGTTCCCGAAAAGACAACATATTACTATGATACGCTTACATACGTTGATGATTGGTATAAAAAGTGCTATGAGGAATATCCAATCGGCGGATATATCTACTTTGATGCAAATATAGTCTGGGAACAGCAGCTTTGTGATTTATTGAGCGATTCGCAGGAAATGGCGGCGGAGTACAATAACGGTATCGGCTTGTTTCAGGCAGTTGACGAGGAGGGCGGCTCTGTAACAAGAGTTCAGAAAATGCTGTGGAAAACTCCCGTTGAAAATATGAGTTATTACGGAAAGCTTAACGATTACAGTGCCACATACAATGCAGGAATCACAATCGGCACTTATCTCAATGCCTGCGGATTTAACGTGAATTTCGCCCCTGTTGCAGATGTAAATATAAGCGAAACAAATGAGCTGGGCAGCCGAATTTTCAGCAGCGACCCTCTTGTTGTTTCCGATATGTGTACAGCTATAATAAAGGGCTTGAAATCCCAGGAAGTTGCATCTACGCTGAAACATTTCCCGGGACTTGGAGCAGGTACGGGCAATACCCACTATGAAACCGTTGAAATTGACAGAAGTCTTGAAGAACTTGAAATTACGGAATTTCCCGCATTCAAGGGCGGAATTGACGCAGGTGCGGATTTTGTAATGGTAGGACATCAGATTGTGAAAGCGGCAGGGGATAAGCTGCCTGCTGATTTGTCATCGGTGGTTGTTACGGACTGGCTTAGAGAAAAGCTTGGATTTGAGGGAATTGTCATTACCGATTCACAGGCAATGGGTGCAATTACCAACAATTACACAAGCGGCGAAGCGGCTATAAAATCCATTGAGGCAGGAGTTGACATAATTCTTATGCCGAATGATTTACGTGCAGCTGTTGATGATGTTGAAGCTGCCGTAAAATCGGGCAAGCTGTCGGAGGAACGCATTGATGAAAGCGTAATCCGAATTCTTGAAAAGAAAAATGAAATGGGACTTCTTGATTAGTCTAAAAAATGAACCGCACACGGCTTTTCTGCTGTGTGCGGTTGTTTTTATCGGTTATTTATTGTTTCGGGGTACATATCGTGCTGGGTAAGTCTGTCCCACGCAACCTGCTCCCATTTTGTTCCCGGCTGACCGTAATTGCAGTACGGGTCAATGGAAATACCGCCACGAGGGAGGAATTTTCCCCATACTTCAATATATTTCGGCTCCATAAGCTTGATAAGGTCATTCATAATGATATTCACGCAGTCCTCGTGGAAATCTCCGTGATTGCGGAAACTGAAAAGATAGAGTTTCAGAGATTTGCTCTCAACCATTTTCACCGCAGGAACGTATGAAATGTAAATTGCAGCAAAGTCGGGCTGACCTGTAATAGGGCAAAGACTTGTAAATTCGGGACAGTTGAATTTTACAAAGTAATCCCTGTCGGGGTGCTTATTTGGGAAAGTTTCAAGCACTTCGGGGGAGTAATCCGAAGAATATTTTATGTGCTGATTGCCGAGGAGAGTAATATCTCCGTGTTCGTTATCTGTTCTGCCTGCCATAGCGGACCTCTCTTTCTGCCGTTAATACGGCTGTTTGTTATTAGATGATGTTAAACTTAAAAGTGTGTTATAAAAATCCTCTGCACCGTTTTCAATGACAAAAACATAATCGGTATAAGGTTCAAATACAGTACTATTGGGGTTTGAGTTCTGTATTTCTCTCTGATATTTAATCACATCGCTTTTATAAAGTACCTTGATAAAAACGGCATTTTTGTCGTGGCTTATACTGTTTATGAATTCAAAACTTATGGAAGTGTATGTATCTTTTTTCTTTTTTATTAAAAGTCGGCGGTCAGTAATTGCAACAAGAAATTCTGATTCTTTTTTCATTTTAATATAGCCGTAAATATCTGCGGCAGCTATAGTAATAGCTATCATTGCAGCCATTATAGATTTTACAAAAATAATTATAATGATACACGAAAAAAGCGGAATCAAACTCATAAATAAAAGAAATACAATTTTAAGATTGGAGTAATTCTTGACGTTGCCTGTCCAGAGAATTTCCTCATCACTTTCGGTTTTTTCCGTAAACTCATAGGAATACTCGCTGTAACTGTAGCGTGGCGGAATATACTGTGAAGCTGCGATTTCAGCTGCGGGTGCTTTATGGACAGGCTCAGAATTACTGTAATACGAGGTGTCTGCATAGCCGTTAACAGCGTTCTGTAAAATTTCGCAAACTTCTTTTGGATTAATAATGTTGTACAAATTCTTTACTTCTATGTTATCTCTTTTTCTGCTCTTACCGACTACAATTGCAGTACCGTTTTTTGTTACATTAAAATCACAAAAATCGGAGTAATAAACATTTCCTCTGCCGTTGTCGGATTGAAAGCATTTGACATATTTGATTTTTTTGAGGTCATTTGATTTAATTCCGCTATTGGAGTAAGTGATAAGTCTTTTATTTGTTATCGCATAGCTGTATGTGGTAAATTTAATCTTGCTGTTTGGATTTGAAAGTATTTTGGGTATTTTAATATATAGAATTACAGAAATAACAGCCGCAGCGATCAGCGGAATTATTCTGTTGAAAAATGTAAAAAAGTTAAAGAAGAAAAAATATATAAAAGCAAACAATAATAGAAATAATGTTGCTTTTACCCATAAAGGCGTAGCTGTAGGTGTTCCGGGCTGCTGTTTTCCGCACCAGAGTATTTTTTCATCGTTTAAAAGATACGTACTTAACTGATTTTCAATTTCCGCACGTTCAGCCTGTTCTTTTTGCTGTAATGCTTGTTCGTTTTCATATTTGTTTTCATATTCGCTGTTCATAATAAAATCCCCTTAAATAGTATTATATTTCAATAATCCCGTTTGCCTTGAATGCCGCAATTCTGTCACGGCAGGTTCCGCATATACCGCAGGGCTTATCGCCGCCCTCGTAACAGCTCCACGTAAGTTCATAGGGAACCCCGATTTCCAAGCCGATTTTTACAATATCTTTTTTCGCCATTTCCACAAAGGGAGCGATAACTTTAAGCTGATTTCCGCTGCCGATATAAATGGCATCATTTATGGCATTGTTGAAATCCGATGAACAATCGGGGTAGGCATTTCCTGCGGCATCGTCGCTGTGTGCACCGTAGTAAATCACTCCGCAGTCATTGGAAAGAGCAATACTTGCGGCAGATGAAAGGAAAAGTCCGTTTCTGAATGGCACATATGTGGAAACAGGCTTACCCTTAGCCTGTTCAAGCTGTTCTGCATAAGTTCCCGTTGGAATTTCCTTGTCTGAACTGCTTAAAAGTGAGCAGTCGGAATCCGCAAAAATAAGGGTAAGGTCAAGTGTTTTCAGCGTTACACCGTAGTATTCCGCAATTTTTTCCGCCGCCTTGATTTCCTTGTCGTGCTTTTGTCCGTAGTAAATGGAAAGGGCGATTACATTTTCTGCACCGTATTCCTTTACCGCCATTCCAAGGCAGGTTGTGCTGTCAACTCCGCCGCTGAATAAAACCAATGCTTTCATATTTCACCTCAATCAAGTAAATTCTGCAAATCACGGTTGCCCTTGAATTTGCCTGTATATGTACGTGTTTCTGTTCTTGCAGAGGCATTTCTGATACCTCTTGCAGTCATACAGCTGTGAGAGCCGAGAATTTTTACCCCTACATCACGAGTTCCTGCGGCTTCGGAGATAATCTCCGCAATATCCCTGCCAAGTCGCTCCTGCAATTGCAGACGTTTAGCCGCCATATCGCAGATACGGGCAATTTTGCTCAGTCCAAGCACTTTTCCGTGGGGGATATAAGCCACATTTACTGTCATATCATACATCAGAGCGAGATGATGTTCGCAATAGCTGAAAACAGTAATATCCTTCATAACTACCGCTTCTTCCGTATCGGACATTTCCGCAGTAAAGGTTTTTCCGAACATTTCAGCTATTTCGTGATTTGTATAAGCCGTACCCTCTAAAACCTCCGCCAGCATACCTGCCACACGGGAGGGAGTTTCCACAAGCCCCTCTCTGTCGGGATTTTCCCCGATAGCTTCAAGAAGTCCACGTATGTGGTATTCAATTTTTTCCATATCCATATCATACACCTCTTTCTTCGGGATTCCAGATGAATTTATGCAGCTGTAATTGAAGTTTTACGCCGTTGAGATTATTTTTTTTCATAAATTCCACAATATCAGCAGGGTTGATTTTGCCGAAAACAGGGCTTATATAGACATTGCACCGTTTCAGCAGTTCATATTTTTCAATGATTTTCACGGCAGTTTCAAGGTCGGAAATGCTGCCCGAAACGAATTTCACCGTATCTTTTTTGCGGAGGAAATTATAGTTTCTCAGTTCCATTGCCCTTTCCATTCCGCTGTCGGGGAGTTTGTAGTCAAGGGTAAATGAGGGGCGATTTTTTCTTTTGCTCAGTTCCTCAATGGAAATGCTGCCGTTAGTTTCGATTTCCACGGAATTCCCCTGCTCCATAAGAATATCAATGAGTTCACCGAGATTTTCCTGCAAAAGGGGTTCGCCTCCTGTAAGTGTGACATTTTTCACTCCTGTGCCGTAGACATAGCCTGCAATCTGCTCAGCGGAGAGCATTTCCGCAGGGCAGTTATCGGTATTTGCCCATTTTGTATCACAGTAGGAGCAGTTTAGGTTGCATTTTCTGAAACGGATAAAAACCGCAAGTTCTCCTGCTTTTCTGCCCTCACCGTTAATGCTTGTAAATCTTTCCGCTACGGGATAAATCATATTTTTTCCTCCATTATTCGCCGATTTCATAAACCGCACAGTTATCGGGAGTTTCGTATACTGTAACGGAGCATACAGGAAGTCCCTGAAATGAGAGCAATTCATAGAAATGACGGGCAAAATTTTCAGCAGTAGGGCGGAACGGTACTTCAATAAGGCTGAAATTTTCGTCCTTTAAGGCTGCAAGAGTTGCCCCTTTTAGGCTGTCTTTTTCGTAAATAAGGGTATGGTCAAAGCTGTCGGCAAGGGTGCGGAGAGCTTTTTTCAAATCTCCGAAGTCAATGAGCATACCACGCTTTTCACCTGTCTGCTGTAATTCCTCGCCGTTTATTGTAACTTCCACCGTCCAGCGATGACCGTGAATATTAGCACATTTGCCGTTGTATCCGCTTAAAAAGTGTGCGGAGTCGAAAGCGGCGGTTGCCTTTAATTTATACATAAGATTTCCTCCAAGGATTAATTGACAGGGCAATAAAAAAGTGTCCTGACAAGCAGAACACATCCACGGTTTTCTTTTAGGACAGGTATAAGCCGTGAACTGTCCGTCTGCTTTACATATTATATCATATTAAAACATCTTTGTCAACAATTGAACGAAAAATGGGACATTTAAAATAAAATGCCCCATTATATCATAAATTATACTTCACGCTTTGTAAATCCGTCCCATGCAATAAGCCAGAACACAACAAGATGAATAACTACAACTGCAATTGCAAATCCAAGGGTATGATTAGCAAATCCCGTTGAACCGTTTATTACTGCACTAAAATCAGTATTTGCAAATATAGTATATCTTACCCAGTCGATATTTAAGTTGTTTTTCAGAAGTGATACCATACCATTTCCCGAAAGCATTGCGAAAAGGGAAACGCCGATAGATAAAGCGGAATTTTTGCAAAGAGATGAAATTGCAAAGGCAAGAGTTGCCATAACAAGTACCTGAACACTTCTGAACATATAGTTCTTGAATACAACCGCAAAGCCGTTTTCAGCTGTTAAAATTCCGTTGGAAATTGTAAGTTTCTGACATCCGATGTCCTCTACTCCAAAGAAAATCATAGAGAAAATTATTGACAATACGTAGAGAAGTACAATCATAATAAATCCCAAAGAAACACACATAGCGTATTTAGCAACAAGGATTTTCCAGCGCTTTACAGGATTTATAAGGAGGAATTTAATTGTGCCGTGTGAAAATTCTTCTGAAATTGTACTTCCTGCGATTATTATAATAAGTACGCCGATTACTGTGATAAGTGACGCTGACTGACCGAAAATATTCCAGAAACCAATATTATAATCTACAAAAATACTTGTACTGTCGGCAACATTTACTTTTATATCGTTTTCAAGTCTGTAAAGTCCGAGGGCAATCTGGTCTTCAAGTTCACTATTGTTATTTTTCTCACCCATTCCCATTTCAGCGGAATTTGCAAGCTGCGTTTTTGCATATGAAACACTATCTATAATATCATTGGGATATGTGAACCCTTCAATTGTATTTGCAGGCAATGGAATATCATTTGCCAAACGGTACTGGTATTCCCACAATTCAGCATCGGTAAATCCGAACTTCTTGCCGTTTTTAACTATATATTCACAATATTTTTTCCAATTGCCGTCTGTAACAATCTTTGTCAATTCGGTTCTTTCTTCCTTTGTAAAGGTATGAACCACATTGTTATGTTCACCCGTTTCATAGCTGAAAATCATATGTGAAGCATTCATCTGCCAGCTTCCGTATTGAAATTTATTATCCATAACGAAATTCATTCTTTCAATATCGGTTTCATAGCCGGGATACTGCATTTTTTCAGCTTCATTTATTTCATAGCTGTAATCAATGGTATCTTCGTAAATATAATCCATGTTTTCATTAATGGCATACTCTGCAAATTTACCAAGTCCCATAAGTGCAAGAACACTTACTGCAATGAGAATAAAGATAATTTTCGTTGTTACTTTTTTACCTGTCTTAATATATTCGTTCTGAATCAGCTTATGCATTTTAGCCAATCTGAACACCTCCCGACTGTGTGATTTCAATAAATACATCTTCAAGCTTCTTTTTCTCCTTAGGAGATACAGTATAGAGCTTTACGCCGTTTTCAATAAGTCTGCGGTTAAGCTCTGCAAGCTTTTCTTCTACATTTTCCGCCTTGAAAGCTACGTCAAAGTGAGTGTCATCTGTAAGTGTATATTCAACGCCCTCAAGCAGTTCAGCAGCCTTTGCCGCATTGTCCACATTGTAGATAAATTCGGAGCTGTCACCTGCATTTGCACGAATCATTTCCTCAACGGTATAAACGCCCTGCATTCTTCCATTGTTGATAATTCCTACTCTGTCGCACATAAGTTCCATTTCAGACATAAGATGACTTGAAACAAGAACGCATATATTTTCCTCATGGGCAAGGGTTTTAAGAATGTCACGAAGTTCCTTGATACCTGCGGGGTCAAGTCCGTTTGTAGGTTCATCAAGGAGAAGAAGCTGGGGGCGGTGGAGAAGTGCCTGTGCAACTCCAAGACGCTGACGCATACCGAGAGAATAACGCTTTGTTTTTTCATTGATACGATTGGAAAGACCTACAAGCTTTACAACCTCATCAATTCTTTCCTGTGAAACACCACGTATTCTTGCATAAAGTTTAAGGTTATCTATACCTGTAAGATGCTTATACATTTCAGGATTTTCAACGATACTTCCGATACTTCCAAGAGCCTTTTCATAGTGCTTTTTAAGATTGTATCCGCCGATTTCTATACTTCCCTCGTCAATGTCAAGAAGTCCTGTGATAAGCTTGATAGTTGTAGTTTTACCTGCTCCGTTAGGGCCAAGGAAACCGAAAACCTCTCCTGCATAAGCGTCAAAGCTTATATCGTGGAGAATGTGACGCTTGCCAAGTGTCTTATTGAGATTTTTTATAGTAAGGGCAGCAGTCTTAGCTGTACCCTCGTTTACTTTGATATTTTCTTCCATTACGCTGCTCCTTTCTTAGTTTTCGCTATTGCTTTCGCTGTCGGATTCCTGTACTTTTGATACGTTTACATCCATATGACCGTAAGTTTCAGATTTTGTAATCTTCCAGTCATCTGCTTTCTTTTCAAGGAAGAATGTGATTTCCTCTGAAAAAGTTGTCTGCATAAGCTTAGGTTCAATGGGGCTATCATTGTCGAAATATGTATAGTGGTTATTATATCCGCCGGGAGTAAAAATGCCGCTGTTTTCAAGTCCCACATAATAAATATTGGCAATGCATTTCATAACAGCCGCATCGGGGCCGTCTTTTTTAATTTTGCAGTCAGTTAAATCAATGGAAATATCGGTTACATATCCTCTCTGTTTATTTTCAATATAATAATTTACAGATTCCTCTAAATAGCTTTTATTATCATAAAAATAATAAATATCATCTGTGGGAACTTTTGTGTCTAACCAGTATTCATCGAGTATTGCCTGCCAATCAGCAGCAGTTTTCTGTGAATCCTCTTTACTGAGTGATATATTATATTCTCTGTATTTATCAGGAGTTATATTGAATTTTGCAACAGCCTGAGTATATTCGGTTACTCTCTGTTCAACAGCAGGCTTTTC
The DNA here is from genome assembly GCA_937880065.1 of uncultured Ruminococcus sp. Next base: position 995 of record CALFMA010000153.1, on the reverse strand, counting down.
CTTTTCAAAGTTTTTAAGGTCAGCTATAATATAAATTGTTGTACCAATAATGAGAACGCCGCCAAGCACTAACCCCCTGTTCACCTTTCTGAGAAATTTTTTCATATAAATCCGTCCTTTCGTTGAATGTTAAAGATGTGTTATGTGTACTACGTGATTTAGTACACTTATTATTATACACTTTTTTTAAGATTTGTCAAGTAGTTTTTTTAAATTTCTTGAAAAAATTTTTATGTATGCCCTTTCATATTACCAATAATAAAAAGAGCATTTCGTGGTGAAATGCTCTTGATATAAGTTATTTGCTGATTTCGTTCTTGATAGCTGCAAGAAGTTCGTCATATGTTTCAAATGCAGGGAACTGAGGGTAATCCTTTTTAATCTGCTCTGTACTTCTGAAAAGGAAACCTGCCTTGCTTGCCTGAATCATTCCAAGGTCATTGAAGCTGTCGCCGCTTGCAATTGTTTCATAGCCGATTGACTGGAGAGCCTTAACAGTTGTAAGCTTTGACTTTTCGCATCTCATCTTAAAGCCTGTGATTTCGCCGTTTTCAGCAACTTCAAGAGTGTTGCAGAAGATAGTAGGCTGACCGAGCTTTGCCATAAGAGGTGCAGCGAACTGTGTGAAAGTATCGCTTATGATAATTGTCTGACAGATTGAACGAAGCTCGTCAAGGAATTCCTTTGCACCCGGCATTGGGTCAATCTTTGCGATTGTTTCCTGAATTTCTTTAAGTCCAAGACCATGCTCCTTTAAAATGCCGATACGGTAATTCATAAGCTTATCGTAATCAGGCTCGTCACGAGTAGTCTTTTTCAGTTCGGGAATACCTGTTGCCTCAGCAAAAGCAATCCATATTTCGGGAACGAGTACGCCCTCAAGGTCTAAACAAGTAATATACATTGACATAGTAATTCCTCCATAGATTTTTTTTACTTCTTATAGCAAACGACAAAATCTTTTGGCGTTTGCTATTTGCCGATCCGCACGGAGC
>CALFMA010000152.1 GCA_937880065.1 uncultured Ruminococcus sp. | reverse complement strand
AATGTAAATTTTTACTACTCAAAATAAGCAACAAAGCACCCATTGCACCAACAAAAATTCCTCCAGCTTTTTTGCTTGTAATAGGTTCTTTGAGATAAATAGCAGCAATAATCATTGTAATAATAGGGGTTGTGGTACAAACAATAGAAGCATCGATAGGCGAAGTAAGATTTAAACCGTAAATAAATAAAAATTGATTGCAAACAACACCAAATAATGCAGCAAAAAACAATCGAAGCATATCTTTGTGTTCAACTTCTTCTTTGCGAATAAAAAAGGAGGCTATCCAAAATAACATAGCCGCTCCAACCATTCGCATAGTAGTGAGTGCCAATGCCGATATTTGAGGGCTGTTCAATACATGTTTGGCAATAGGAGCATTGAGACCAAAAAAGATATTGGCAACAATCATTGCAAAATGTCCGATATATTGTTTTGAATTTTTCACAAAAAATTATATGCTTGAATGATAAATTTTTTTTCGTAAAAAATCAATAATAAAAATGGGAACAATAGAAACAAGCATGATGAAAATCCAATTGATTTAGGCGTAAACTGGGGTTATATGGGCGAAAATATTACCGAAAGCCTTGATTTCGGAAGTGTTGCAACAATTGCTGTAATCCTGATTTTCATTATTTTTACAGGCTATCTTATAATCTACAACATTTTCAGAATTTCCGTTGCCAACGATATCCGTCATTACGGTATGCTTAAAACTATCGGCACAACACAGACGCAGATTAAAAGTATAGTCCAGACGCAGGCGATTATTCTTTCTGCAATTGGAATTCCTATTGGACTGATTATTGGCTGGATAACAGGAAGTGTGCTTTGCCCTGTGGTAATGTCAGAGCTTAACATTTACAACTCATCAGCTTCGGTAAGTCCATGGATATTTGTTTTTTCAGCTATATTTGCATGGGTAACTGTTATGATTTCATGTTTTCGTCCTGCAAAGACAGCAGGTAAGGTATCACCTATTGAGGCACTCAGATACACAGAGCAGGCTTCGGGTTACAGCACCAGAAAGGGTAAAAAGGGCGTGTCCCTTTTCGGTATGGCTGCCGCAAGATTGACAGGCAGCAAGGGCAAGACAATTCTTGTGGTTGCATCACTTGCTCTTTCAATTGTGACCTTTACTCTTACATTTATTTTTGCCAACAGCTTCAATATGGAAAAATATCTTTCTGATCAAATTCAGGCGGATTTTCTTGTTGCAGATTCAAAGTATTTTGCATACAGATGGAACAAGGAAAACGCAATCTCACTTGAAGAAAATGAATTTCTAAGGTATATGGACGGCGTAACCGATAGCTTTGTGACTTACGGAATGCCAAGTGATTATTACCCTAAAACATATTTCAGCGAGGAAGCTGTCCGTGAAATGCTTTCAAGATATAATAACGACAATGAATATATTGACGGCTATATTTCACGGAACTCAGAGGCTGATGGCACTATTGCAGAGAATGTTCAGCTTCTCGGTCTTGATAGCATAGCATTTTCAAAGCTAAAGGTTTATGAGGGAGATATGGCAAAGCTTTCAGAAAGCGGCTATATAGCTGTGGAAAAGAATGATTTTATCAAGCTTGGTGATAAAATCACTTTCATCTATACTGATAAATTGGAATACTTAAATACGCAGACAGGGAAAGCTTATACCGATTTCGACAGCATACCAATAAGTGAATACGAATTCATTGAAATAAATGAGGAAACACATAAGGTTGAATATGAAATAGCAGCTGTTATTGAAGTGCCGTACACATTCGGCTATCGTTTCTCAATTGATACACCATTATTCATTACAAGCAATGAGGAGTTGTTAGCACAATCCAATTACTGCAAGCCGCTTTACATTGCATTTGATACAACTGATGAAGCAGAAGCTGAAATAGAGAAATTTCTCGCTGATTACACCAAAAACAGCACACTCAGTTACACAAGCCGTGCTACGGAGGCGGATTCCTTTGCAGCCTTTAAACGAATGTTTGTAATTCTCGGTGCAGCCCTCAGCATTATCGTTGGTCTTATCGGCTTGCTGAACTTCATCAACACGATGATTACAAGCATCAATTCCCGTCAGAGAGAAATTGCCGCACTTCAGGCAATGGGCATGACAGGCAGACAGCTTTGCTCAATGCTTGTATGGGAAGGTATAATCTATATCGGAGGTTCAGCAATTACAGCGCTGATACTCAACCTGATTACTATTCCCCTTGGTAAGCTGATCGAAGAAATATTCTGGTTCTGTGATTATAGCTTTACAATTCTTCCACTTATTGCTGCAATTCCTGTATTGGCGGTAATAGGAATAATTATTCCTGTAATCATATATAAAAATCTTACGAAAAAATCAATTGTAGAAAGACTCAGGGAAAATGAGTAACGAAAAGGCAGATACCTCTCTTTTGAAGTATCTGCCTTTTTATAGCCTGCTGTATTTTCTTTTCTGTTAGTTGACTGCTTATCTTTGTTTCTGAAAGTCTTACAGCTAATTTTTTGATATATCCAAATAATTGCACGCCTTAATTATGCTATCAGAAATCTCAATAATGCTGTCGCATTGATTAGCAATATCAAGGTCATGAGTAACAATAATAACTGTATGTCCTTTTTCATTTAGCTTATCATTTGTATTAGAACTCGACCCATTTTACCACATTTTATTATCCATTTCAATATTGACTTAAAAATGAGTTTATCAAAATTCTTATAATGTCATTAAGCAAAAAATAGAATAAAAATATTCTCATTGAAAGTAATTTTACGCTTCTTCTCTGTTTTTCAGTATTGTATAGATACCAAAAATAACCATTGCAGCAGCTGCAAGAATAATATAATTATAAATTACAGAATAACCTGTCTCAGGAAGCGTTGTAGTGGTCACTGTTGTAGTTGTCGGGGGTGTTGTGGTTGATGTGGCAGTAGTTGATGTTGTTGTTTCTGTTGTGGTAGTGGTTGTAGTTGTAGTTGTTGTTGAAGTTGTGGTGGTTTCCGTTTCTTTTTCATATTCAGCAACTATAGAATAATATGAGAAATGTGTTGTATCAAAGGTAATAGTTTTAGTAGATGGATCATATTTTCCATTCATATCTATTTTTTCCCCTGTTGGAGAAATATAATATACCTTTACTTCATTAGCTGATACTGGCTTAGTATATGGGATAGTTATAGTTACAATTCCATTATTACTATCAGAGTTGAATTTCACTTTATTTCCATTTGAATCAGACAAATCAAATTTAAATAATTGATCAGAATCTTCTATCGCTTCTTTTATTGCTTCGTTTTCTTCTATTTCTTCCTTTTCTACAACTTTATAAGAGAATTTAATTTCTTTGTTACCATGATTGTGTTCAATTTCAATCATAGCATTGTAATCAAATACAGCTTGAACCGATCCTGCTTCAACAAATAATTCATCGCCTTCTTCAGGATTCTCAATTTTCTCTATATCTATTGTTGTTTCACCGCTTGGCTGGATTGTAGTAGCTGCCGTCTGTGCTGTCACAATTATTGTACCAGTCACAACATTGTAATTATTGGAATCATTGGGTGTAAACTGCCATTCCAACTCATTTTCACCCTCATTCAGACCATTAACAAGTTCAGTAGCCCACTTGATATTACCATCAATTTCTGATTTCGCTGTAATTTCAGGAAGTTCAGCCCCTGTATAATATTCAATTTCAGGTATAACTGGTGTTATTTCAGGCGTTGCTTTTTCAATTGTAAATGTACCTGTCAGTTCTCCGGTATAATAACCTGTTCTATTGTCAAAAAGATCTGAACCGGTGATAGTATAAGACGCTGTACCTGCGTTTATATTATTTTCATAAGTAATAGCATAATCTTTATCTTCAATAAGTTTATAATCATTGTGGAATATCTCAACTGGTTTAACTGCTTTGCCTGTATATGTCTGTGCTTCAATTTTCTGCACCATATTTTCTTCAAGCTGTGTAGGAACAACAACAAGTGTAAACATACTATCACCACCATTCACGTGATCGTAACGGTAAGTGATTTTTCCATCATTGCTATTATAACCATGGAATTTCAAGGTATTACCATCAATTGATGCATTTTTCCAATCGCTTGTCTTTGTTATATCAAAGCCATTTGGAAGTGTCGAAAGATCAAAAGTATTACCTATGAGATTGATTTCGTAAACATTGTCAACGCATTCCACCCTGAGATATTGGCTTGTATTATTTGTCAAATCAAGACAAGTTAAACGATTACCGGAACAATACAGATATTCCAGCTTAGGATTATTGCTCAAATCAAGAGTTGTCAAATAGTTGTTTCTGCACCCAAAATCGTACAATTCCTTGTTATTACTTAAATCAAGAACTGTCAGCTGATTTCCTGAGCATCCAAAACCTCTAAGTGCTATGTTGTTACTTAAGTCTAACGATGTAAGTTGATTGTTGTCACAGTTTAAACTGTTTAGAGACGTATTGTTGCTCAAATCAAGATTTGTCAACTGATTATTACCACAGAAAAGAGCAACCAATTCCCTATTATTACTAATATCTAGATTTGTAAGTTGGTTGTCATAACAACTTAGAACCACCAACCATTTAAGATTGTTCACATCAAGACTTGTCAGTTGATTGTCATAACAACTTAGAACCTCCAACCATTTAAGGTTGCTCACATCAAGACTTGTCAATTGGTTATTATCACAGTTTAAACCATTCAATGATGTATTCTTACTTAGATCAAGACTTGTCAATTGATTAGTATCGCAGTTTAAGTCAATCAATGATGTATTCTTACTAAGATTAAGGCTTGTCAGTTTGTTATTATCGCAATTTAATTCACTTAATGATATATTTGCACTTAGATCAAGGCTTGTCAGTTGGTTTTCATAACAGATTAGGTTAGTTAGCTTAGTAGCATTACTTACATCAAGATTTATCAGATTATTCCTACAACAATCCAAATATGTAAGAAAATTGCTATTGCTTAAATCAAGGTTTGTTAGTTCGTTATTTCCGCAGTATAAAACACTCAATTCTGTATTCTTGCATAAATCAAGGCTTGTCAGTTCGTTTCCACTACAACGCAATTCTGAAAGACTTGTAGCATCACTTACATCAAGGTTTGTTAATTGATTTGCATCACACCTCAAGTAATGAAGTTGAGTAGCATTGCTCAAATCAAGGCTTTTTAATTCATTAATACTGCATTCAAGATATGTCAATAAATTATTATTACTCAGATCTAAAGTCTTCAACCGGTTGTCAAAGCAGTTTAGTTCTGACAGATTTGTGAAATATTCTATACCACTCAAATCAGATATACCGCTATTTTCAATATCTATTGAAACAACATTATCAATTTCATTTGCACTAAGAAAACCATCATTATTTAAATCAAAATTATCACCTACATATTTACAAAATCTTGGATGAGGAAAGGTTGTTTCGTCAATCACAACACCACCATTTGCAGCTTTAGCGGATAGTTTGATATCAAATGTTCCCACAGGATAATTCAGTAGTATACAACCGCTTACCGATGTTGTTGCCAGAATAGCAATGATTTTCTTGATTTTAGTTATCACAAATATTCCTCCTTTAAATAATTGATATTCTTTAATATTTATGTTTGATATGATTAATATAACATATTTTCACAACATTTTATACTGTTTTTTGTCAATATTTTTAAAACAAAATATAAATAGAGTAATTTTTTTATGATAATTATATTAAGATCGGATGCCTTTCCAACAGAAAGGTCGCATCTGTACATACAGAAAATGCACCAGTTTAAACTGATGCACTGCTCTGATTTGTCCACCCTCAATTTCCCGAAAAAGGATGTAATTTCCCTCTTAGTCAACCTTTTTCAGATAATGTCACAGTAAAAATTATATGCAGATATTTTTATTGTGAATATACTATTATAATACACTAAATTTCATTAATAGTAAATGACATTTCGCCCCATAATGTATGCATTATTATTCCTTTCTGAATTTTCTTCGATAGTCTGAGGGAGTCATTTCTACACGGGTTCCGAATTGTCTTATAAAATGGCTGCTGTTGAAATATCCGCATTGCTCCGCAATCTGAGTTACAGGTATAATTGTATTTTCAAGAAGCCATTTAGCCTTTTCCATTCTTGAAGTTATTATATCCTCCTTACAGCTTGTGTCAAAAAGTTCCTTGTATATTCGCTGAAAATGACTTTTGCTTATGCCCATACTTCTGATTATAGACTCAATATTCCATTCTTTTTCGGGATGTCTGAATATATCATCTCTCAAAGCTATAAATCTATCCTTATAGCTGAACATTCCCGAACTCAGACTCATCATTTTTCCCTTTAATTCATCTGTCAGCACAGATATAAGATTATCAATTTCAAAAATATCCGCTGATGTTACAACTTTTGAAATTACAGCAATTCGGTCTGTTTTAAGTTCAATTGCACCTTTATATGATGCATTTACCTTATCGGAAACATCTACAGCCAATTCAGCAGATGTACGCTTCTTTCCGTCATTTTTTATTACTGCGGATATGATTTCTTCATCTATGCTTGCAAGTATATAATCATCCCTGCTAAGACGCATAGCATTTACTATTGAATTTATAGGAGGAACGCTGTAACGCACTCTCCCCTCTTTTATGTATGAAACAAGAATCAGCAGATATTCTGAACTGTTATTGTCTGCCATAAGTCCCACAAGTTTGCTTATAAGTCCACGCCTGTTGTATATACCAAGTACAGGGGCAAATTCTGAAAGGGATTCTATACGCTTGTTTACATAATCCTTGTACATTTTATTCTGTACGCTGTTAAGACCGATACTTACGGAATCGCACCAAGTCATATAAAACTCGTCAAAAATTATATGTGCAGCTTTTTTGTAGGTAAATCCTACATAACCGAAAATCTGACCTTTATAATGTATTGATGATAATACCGTTAATCTTGGATTATGAGGCTTTTTCAGCGACGGGAATATATCACGTATATTAAATTCAATCATCTGATTACAGCCGTTATAATCAGCTTCCATTCCCAATATCATTTTGTCGGAATATCCGCCTCTGCGGTAGATTAGCGGATTACTCATACTCCTGCACCAATCGTCGCACAAGCACAATTCAGCCTTAATACCAGTAGGCATCATATAACAGCAGCCTAAAAATGTACCTGTTACGTCATATATGTTGTTACATTCAGACATTCGCCTGTTAATTTCACCGTGACTGCTTGTACGTCTATGTTCCAGCATTTCAAATATAATGCCCGCATATTCCCGTATATCAGAAAGGCTTCTGCAGCTGCACAAATTTCCTTTTTCACCGCATCCACAGCTTTCACCAATAACAAGTTCAAGAGGAAATGCTTCATCTGCAACATCTTCACCGATAATACCAAGCAATTTACGGATAGAAAGCATACCATTAAGCTTAGACTGACTTGATACAGTTGTAATAGTCACTCTTTCTGTTTGTGAAATTATACTGCCGTCACAGCCTGTTACTTTTACATCTTCGGGAACTTTCACACCATTTTCCATAAGTGTTCGGCATACTTCCACAGCCATAATATCGTTTCCGCAGATAATTCCGTCAGGCTTTTCTATTTTGCCATTTGCAATGTCAAGAGCTATCTGCCGTGGAATATCACGCCAGTAATCACCATAAATAATACTGCTTTCATCGTATTCAATACCTGCATTATCCATTGCTTTTCTGAATCCGTATATACGCTGTTCTGAGGGAATATGCCCTTTATAACCGCCGATACAATAGAATTTACGGCAATTATGCTCTTTTATGAGATGTTCCGTTGTCAGATAAAACAGCATAGTTTCATCTGCTGAAACAACAGGAAAATATGGCTGCTCATAATTTACAACAACTGTAGGAATATCACGTTTTTTCAGTAAATCAAGAATTATTTTCCGCTGTTTTTCGCTGCAAAAAATATTTGCTTCAAATATAAAGCCGACAAAATCTCCGTAGAGTATCAGGTCATATATATTTGTCTGACCCTTGCAATAAATTCCTTCCAGCATATCATCTACATAATTTATTACGCCCGATATAACAAGAACATCATAGCCGTATTCAGCGGCTTTTCTGTATATCACATCAATTAATTCCGTTTCAGTATTGCTGCTTATATGAGGAACAATAACACCTATTCTGCCTTTGCTTTCCATTTTATCACCTCGGCACTTTCACTAATATAATTATACAATATCCACACTTTTTTGTCAACAGCGAAACAGAGCCTTGTTAAAAAACTCGGCTCTGTCTCTTGGGAATTAACTCGATTTTGTAATCGAATGGGATAACATTTATGACTGACGGAAGAAGAACGGCAGGCAATTGTAGATGTACTGACGCACATAGTACCAACCATGTTCGCCGCCATTTGCAAGAATAAACCAGAAATTACCCTTTGAAAAATCTGATGTATACTCAAACTGACTTTGTTTCTTCATATCTTCAATCTGCTGAGCAAGAACAGAATATGCAAAATCAGAAGTTCCTGTTGCAGACATAATGAAGTATTCATTCTTTTTCAGTCCTGCTTTATCAACCGCACGTCCTAAAGCACTTGCGTCCGCATTTCCTGTTCCCCAGTGATGACCGCCGCTCATAGGCATAAAATATCCGACTATATCAACGCAGTTTTCAAAGACTGCCCATGTAGAAACACTTCCCATTGAAAAACCGCCATAAGCTCTGTGCATTCTTGATGCTGCAATATCTTCCTTTGAAGTTGACACTGCATAAGTTGAATATTTGCCCTCAACAAATGGAACTACGCTTTCACGGAATTCCTTGTAGAAATTCTCGGCATTGTAGAAAGTATCACTACTGCACTTGTTAAATGTAGGCGTAACAATTATCATCGGCTCAATATCACCGTTATTTATCATATTATCAAACACACGCTGCATTTCACCATTATCATTGAAAAATAATGTATTTTCATTATCCCCCATACCGTGCATAAAATAGAAAATATTATATTTTTTGTTTTCATCATAACCATAGGGCAAATACACATTCAGCGAATTTGTTCCGTTAATGCCGTTATAGCTTTCCTTTACAACAGTACCTGCCTGTGAAATTGTATTTTTATAGCTCAACGGATATTCAGCATATATCTTGGCAGAATCATAATTATATGTAGGCTTCTGCGATTCGGTTGTAGGTGGAGTTACGGGCTTTTTTTCCTCGGAAATAAGCTTTCTCATTTCAATCATATCATAGACATTAATTATGTTATCTGTGTATATATCGGCGTTTTTCCAATTAACAGAATTATTTGTTCCGCTTCCTAAAATCCACTTTTCAAGCAGCACGGCATCTGCTATAGTAACTTCTCCGTCCTCGTTAATATCGCCTTTTACTGCTTCGGGAGGTGCTATTGTGAATTCGGGTGCAGTATTGTCCTCTGATGAAGTATTGCCGTAGCTGTAAACATCGGGAAGTTCATCAAGTGTAATCATATAATCGCTGTTGTAAATTCTCTTGATATATGATGCAGTATTAAACTGATTGCTGTCAATAAATGATGTATGCCATGTCATAAACCAAAGCCATTTTGCTCCGTCTGCTTTCATTTTTTCGGGGTCAGGAATTGGTCCGTTTTCGTGGAGGCACACGGGTTTATCAGCTACCTGTGCTGTCTTATTATACATATTCACAAGGGATTCAGTATGATTAACGTAAGTATCAGCACCGATTATATCTACATATTCATCACCGGGATACCAACCGCTGTTTACATCTCCGCAGTAACCTAAACTCCAGATAAGGTTATCAAGTCCCCAATGATTTGTATAGCGGTCATACATTATCTGCCAAAGCTTTTTGAAATTTTCAGCTCCGCCTTTTCCCCACCAGAACCATTTTCCGTCAAATTCGTGAAATGGTCGCCATATTACAGGAACACCTGCTTCCTTTAATTCAAGAAGTGCCTTTGCACCCTTGTCCATACCTGCAATAAGTGCGTTATACTCGCTTGTACCCGGAGTTAATGCGCTGCTCCAGTTCAAATCTGTATCAAGAGATTCTGTGTGACTTCCTCTGAAATCGCTGCCGCAATGCCAGCATATAGTTACAATGCCGCCTCTTTTGTACCAATCTATTGCACGGCGATTACAGCCTGAAAAGTCATCGCCCATATAGTCAAGACCACGTAATGCAGGATATTTTCCGCTGGCATTCTTGATTATATCAAACTCATAATTTTCGCTGCCCATCCATGTAGATTCCTGCTGACCTGAGATGACATTTTTGCCGTATGTATCGCAAAGATAATTATACAAAGCCTGTGTTTTAGCAGTAGCATTTGGATTTGAAAGCTTTGCTGAACTTGTGTAATTGGAAAAACTTCCCTCCTCTACAAGCAGACAGTCAAGATTCGTCCAACCCCATGATGCTTCAACTGCGATTTCATTGCTGCCAGATTCCAAGTCAGCATTTATACTTATTACTCCAAAATCATCTCCTGTATAATCGAAAAATAACTCCCCTGCACTTTTTCCGTTTACAATGACATTCTGATATTTTCCGTCCTCATCATAAGGCTGATTATAGCGTATACTCAATCTGTGTGCTCCCGAATTTTCTGCATTTACTGTCAGAGAAACCGTATTTCCGCCGTCTTTTATATCAACTGCTTTTCCGCCGCTGGCACCGTTGACTGACGTAATTTCCGCACCATTTTCCCCTGAATTTACGATTTTTCCTTTTTCAAATTCATACTGCCCTTTCCAGGCTGCATTTGTGTTTAATGGCAATGCTGATACATTGCTCACTATAATTGCTGATGACAATAAAGCTGATAATACCTTTTTCATTTGAATTCCCTCCCAGAATAATTTGGCATTTTCAATGTGCCTTGCTTTTCTACTGTCTTAATTATACACTATGAAAAGGCAGATTCATATTACTTTTTGCACCATAAAATGTTGTTTTTGAACCATAAAGAATAACATCATTTCAGAACATCATATTTCTTGACGTTTGTCATTATTCAATCGAATGTTCTGTACAAAAACAAATAATCCCTTGACATTTCCATATAAAAATGATACAATGAAAAAAACAGGGGTAATATTGCTCCTGTATAAATCGTATATGTATTTTTATAGAGTCGACAAAGGAGGTTTTACCATGAAACGATTTGTATTCGGATTAAGTGCAGTATGTGTTGGCGTTGGTATGCTTATTCCCACGCTTTCAAATGTAATTCCTGTCAATGCCGAAAATGAAAGAGAAAATGCTGCTATTGCATATGATGCTGAGAAATTTGATGCAAAGGAATTTTTCGTGTATGTAGGCACATACGGCGACGGACTTCCGCAGTTCCGTTATCTGTATCCTAAATCAAATGGCAGTTATACTACCGACAAAGTGATATGGGAGAACGCTCCGACAGATATTGCCTATGGTGATATTTTCGTTGCAAATGGCGAAATAAAACTCACAAAAGTATATCCCGCAGCTGATAGTCCTGTATATGCTCATGCATATCACTATACAGTTGACGAAAACGCAGTCTTAAAAAAATCAGGAAATTGTAGCGATGTAATGGAGAAAAAGAATCTCACCGTTACAAGTAAAACTTATGACGGCTCAGCTCATTGGAGCATCCGTTATAAGGATGAGGCTGGTACAGAATATTATTATGGTTTGAGTGTACTTGCCTCTGTACTTAAAGTTGACCCCCTTGATTATGAGGAGGGTGACGTCTGTTCATTTGCATTATATAACGG
>CALFMA010000151.1 GCA_937880065.1 uncultured Ruminococcus sp. | reverse complement strand
CTTTTTTGCAAAAAGACTGGAAAATTTAACTAGCATTCTTATTGATAGACTAAAAAATTTTGACAAAATAAAAATTTATAGCAACAAAAATAAAAGTGGGATAGTTTCTTTTGATTTTACCCCCTTTTCTTCAATGCAAGTTGCCGACTATCTAAACAAAAATTACGATATAGCCGTTCGTGGTGGCTACCACTGTGCGCCACTCGTTCATAAAAGTTTAGGCACTTCTAAAAACGGGTTAGTCAGGGTAAGTTTAGCGCCTGAAAATAATGAAAATGAACTTATTCTGACAGAATACACCGACGCAAAGGGAGATGTAGTAATCCCCGAAAAAATCGGCGACTGCACTGTAACAGCTATAGGTGATAAGGTTTTCAACGGAAATACGGCAATATCAAGGGTTGAACTTCCCGATACTATCAACTATTTCGGCGGAGAAGTCTTTCGTGATTCTTCAATTTCTGACGTGAATATTCCAAAGGAACTCCGAATAATCCCCAGTTACACGTTCAACAATTGTCAAAAACTCGAAACGGTAGAATTCCACGATGATATTTTCATTATTTCAAATACTGCCTTTAAAAAGACAAATATCACACTTCCCGAACTGCTGTTTGAACGAGTTTCGGGAAGTACAATAAAAAATTCCAATACTGTGGTGGATTTTCCATATGATAATTGGAGTTATTCAGTTTCAACCGACAATATCAACAACGAAATCAATGTATATGTAAATGAGTACATCGGAACAAAATCAGACGCTGTTTTCCCCGATTCACTTTTTGGAAAAGCTGTTGACGGAATTGACGGAGCTTTCAATTTTAACGGAAAAACCATTACATCGGTTACTTTTCCCGAAAGCTATAAGGAAATAAATGTTAATTTCAGCAACCATTTTGAGCTTAAAAAGGTCACTTTTCTTAGCGATAAGGTAAATCTGAATAACACATCTTTTTACAATACATCAATTGAAGAAATTGCCCTGCCTGTCAATGAAATATCAATTCAAAATTTTAACGGCTGCAATGACTTGAAAAAAATAGAATTTATCGGAAATGGCGGTACTCTCAATATTCCTGATAATGCCTTTAAAAGCTTCAATTCGGTTGAAAATGTAATATTCAGCGAAAAATACGAAGAAATAAACATAGGAGAAAATGCATTTGACAATACAGGAATTTCTGAAATTATAATTCCATCATCCTGCAATATAAATTTTGCAGCATTCAGACATTGTGAAAATCTTAAAACTGTTGAAATTGAAAATGGCAATATAGCAAGCAATGCATTTCTTGACTGTTTTTCTTTGCAATCTGCAAAATTTAACGGTGATGTAAGCATTGAACGCAATGCATTTCTTGATTGTTCAGCACTAAAAAATATTACAATTGACATTTCAAAAAATTATAGCCCCGAAGCTTTCACAAGCTGTACATCGCTTACACAGATAAACGGAGTTGATGCCTTTGCAAATGGCGAATTTGCTCCCGAATATAAGGATTTTATTTACAGAAACTTCTATGCAGTAGAAGATGTTGGATTTATAAATCAGTTTGTAATGCATAATGTGGCAGAAATAGTGCGTGATAATATTACCGACGATATGAGTGAAACGCAAAAAGTAAAAGTTCTGCACGACTGGGTATGTAATAACACAGAATATACAACAGACGACACGAAATTACCGCAATACCATACAGATGCATCTGTTTTAATGATTGATTCCGTAGTTTGTGAGGGTTATGCAAAATTGTGTAATCTGCTATATCATGAAGCTGGAATTGAAACATATTACGTAAATAATCCCGACCATGCGTGGAATATCGTAAAAATTGGCGGACATTACTTCCACGCAGATTCAACATGGGACGACGGAGATAAAATTAACCGTGATAATTTCCTTAAATCTGACAGCCAATTCATAGCACACGGTGGCTCTCATGCTGAATGGCAGGGATATATCCCTACATCACTTCATAAATTCCAAAAAGAAGGAACTCCTGAATGTAAATATCAGATTGGCGATGTAAACACAGACAGCACAATTTCTGTAGCTGATATTGTAAAAATGAATCGTTATCTTCTTGGTGCTGAATCTGGCGATGAGAAAAACAGTATTCTGTATGATTTCAACTTTGACAGTAAAATTGATGTGTTCGACCTTATTTATATGCGAAAGAATTTTCTTGATAATTCAGAAAATAGTGATTAATAAAAAAGCTATCCGAAACGAAAAATCGGATAGCTTTTTTGTATTTATCAGAATAAAATATCCTTGAAACAAAGCTGCGGCTCGTTCTTATCGAAATCCCAGCTGTGGTATGAATCACCGTGACAACGGCACTTTTCAGCACAGTTGCGGCACTTCTCATTTTCATCTGCAAGGTCTTTGCGGAAAATATCAAAGTTATTTTCCCAGACATCCTTGAAACGGTCTTTCAGAATATTTCCACGGACGAACTCAGGACGGCGTTCAATATCAAGGCAGGCTGTAATATCGCCGTTTGCCATAATACTTGCAATATATGTACCCGCAACGCAGAGATAATACCAATCACGAACCTCACGCTCATACTCAAATCCGAGATAGTGGCTGCATCCATAAGTTACAGGCTCACCTGCAATACGCTTATTTCTGATAAACTCGAACATATAGCGGTAATCATCGGGAGTGAGGAGCAGCTGTGGATACTGCTTAGCTCTGCCCATTGGTTCCATATTGATAACTCGCCATGAGTCAATATCCATTTCATTGAAAATCTTGTAAAGCTCATCAAGCTGACCGATATTCTCGTGAGTAACAACAGTTGTTACCTGAACAGCCTGAAATCCGCCTACTTCAAGGAGATTCTCAATACCCTGCATAGCAAGCTTGTAACCGCCGGGAGTGCGTCTGAAAGCGTCGTGAGTTTCTTCAAGACCGTCAATACTAACGGAAATTGTGTTCATTCCCACACGCTTCAAATCCTTGGCAACCTGCTTGTCAATGAGAGTTGCATTACTTGTCATTCCCCAGTTGAATCCCATTTCATGAGCAGGAGCCATAATATCAAAGAAATCCTTACGGAGAAGCGGCTCACCGCCTGTGATACAAAGCATTTTGTCACGAACGCCGAAATCGCCCTTGATTTCAGCAAGGAACTTTGAATACTGCTGAGGAGTCAGCTCATCATAAAAGACATCACCGCAGTTACTTCCGCAATGCAGACATCTTTCATTACATTTTATAGTAAGCTCAAGGAACAGGTGACGAAGCTCAGGCTTAATCATAAGACCTGCTCTGTAAGCCTCAATTGTTTTCATATGGTCTTTTTTTACGTTTACATCAAGCATTTAATCAATTCTCCTTACCTGCTGCAATTATTATTCATTGTCTGCTGCTGTTGTAGTAAACCACGACACAGGAGGTCCGTATACAGTCTGAGTCATTGTAGTTTCAGTAACTATATCATCTTCATTGGAAGTAGTTGTTGTATCTTCTTCATCCTCGGGAACAGCTGTAGTAAACCATGAGGGAGGGCCGTAAACATCTTGTATATCCTCTCTTGTAGACTGAACTATGTCTTCTTCCTCGTTAACTGTTGTTGTAAAATATGAGGGTGGGCCATACAAAGGAGCCATTGTCGGCACTGTTGTAACATCTTCTTCCTCGAAATCAGTACTTGCTGTTGTCACTGTAGTCATAATTCCATAAAGAGGCTGAGTAGTTGTTCTGATTGTTGTAACAACATCTTCTTCCTCGAAAGTAGTAGTTGTTGTAACAGGCTCTTCCTTGTCAATTTTACCGAGCAGGAACTTATTGAGAACTACAAGGTCAGCAACGGAGATTTTCATATCATAGTTAACATCAGCCATAAAGCTGTAGGTTGTATCATTTTTTGCAAAACGCTCACGGAGCAGAGGCTCCTTGTAGATGCCCACGATCAGGCTGCCGATGCCCAGTTCCTCTGCCAATACCTTTTTATTCTTAATGCGCTTCTCTAAGCTACTGATGCTTGCTTCGTTGGTCTGTGCAGCCTCTACTGCCTTATTGTCCTTAGACTTACCTTTAGCGGGCTCTTCAAAGGTTACACCGCCCATTGCCGCTGCCAAAGCTTTCCCCATGGCAGTATTGGTATTGCGGATAACCACTTTTTTCTGTTTGGGCTTTTCTTTCCTGCGGCGTCATATTTCCCCCTCCTGTCTATGCATTGATTATATCACACGGTTTCCAAAAAAGAAAAGCAGTGCACTTCATCAGGAAATGCACTGCGTATTCTTAATTGCTTTCAACTTACGGAAGCTGAATCGTCGGATCCTTTTCGCGGGCGCGATAGATCACAAAGCGGCTGCCGATGCACTGCACCGGCTCGGCGTTCGCGCCTTCGCACAGCTCCGTGATCGCCTCACGGGCAGAAAGCGGGCAGTTCTGAAGAACGGTGCCCTTGATCAGCTCGCGCGCCTCGAGGGCATCGCTGAGCTGCTTGATCATATTCTCGTTCACGCCATCCTTGCCCACGTGAATGATGGGCTCCATGGTATTGGCCAATCCGCGCAGATATGCGCGCTGCTTGCTTGTCATAATATGTCCTTTCTATACGGAAGACTCTCTTCCAAACCCAAAAT
>CALFMA010000150.1 GCA_937880065.1 uncultured Ruminococcus sp. | reverse complement strand
GTTGTTTCACCAAGCAGCTGAACCTCTTTAACAACTACAGGATCATCCGCAGGCGGTATTACAGGATCTTCTGTAATGGTTCCTTTGTATTTACAGTCAGACATATCCTTTTCTGAACAAGTTGTACATACGATTGACATATCGTCAAACCAGATTTCATCGCCGTCCTTAGCGTTACCTTCATACTGAGTACCCTTAGCATAATGGAAGCCCCACTCAACAGCCTCTAAATCCTTTGTACAGGTAAATTCACCCTCAAAGGTCTGATATTCGGTAGTCAATGTAGCAGCTTTGCCCCACTGACCGTCCATATGCGGACCTGCCTCAAATGCTTCTCCGTTGAGGACAACATATTCCTCATCGCCTTTAATAGTAGCAATCTGACTGCAAAGCTGCATGCCGGCACGTTTTGCCTTAGCGTCGAAGCGAATTTTGTAGGTGTGACCTTTTTTGAAACTGAGATTTCTGTATCTGAACTGTAAATCCCATTTTTCGCCGTCTGAACCTTCGGACTCGTTAATTGTGATGTGAACCGCACCGTCTTTAAGCTCAAACTCCTGTGAAGCGGGAGCTGACTCAACTGTCTGCCATGGCAGTATTTTGCTGTCAAAGGTAGTTTCGGCGAGCAGCTCGGCTGATGCGTTAATAGGCGCATAAGCTGCGGTTACGGATGTGAGCATTGCGGCAGCCATAATACTTGACGCAAATGCTTTTGGAAAATGTTTTTTCATTTTCAATTACCCCCTCATGATTTTATCATGAAAATATATTTTTTTAACTACAGCAATCAGTACTATTCGCCATAGTTACAATTATATCATACCATATAAATTTACAAAAGTAAATACTTTTTATCACTTTTTGTATATTCTTCTAATAAAATTATCAACTTTTGTTAATTTTAACCAAATAACAATTGACTAATTCTGTTGAAGTGCTGACTATTTTTTTAATGTACTGTTTATATATTGATTTTTTTAGCAATAAATGATATAATAACAAAGGCATAACAAACGCAATAAATTAAGGGAACTCCTTAAAATAAAAAAAATTTCAAAAAAATGTGACCTGAGGGTTTCTTGGTGCGTTATATAAGCAGAGAGGTGAGAAATGAGTATTATCGGAAACAAAAAGGCGGATATTGCCGCTATATATGAACGCAACGCTGATATGCTCTTTCGTCTTGCACTCTCTTATCTGCAATGTTCTGCCGATGCACAGGACGCTGTACAGGATGTGTTTGCGGCATATCTGAAAAATCCCAAGAATTTTTCGGATACCGACCACGAAAAAGCATGGTTTGTGCGTGTTACCGTAAACCGCTGTCTTGACCTGTTAAGGCGAAAAAAGGTGAGAAATCACATTCCCATAGATGAAATTGCAGAAACTCTTGCACAGCCTGATGACGGCACAGCCTCCCTTGCTGCGGAGGTAACGGGATACCTTGCCGAAATTCCCGAAAAAAACCGTTCAGCCGTTGTGCTTCATTATCTTGAAGGCTATTCCGTTGAGGAAGTTGCACAAATGCTCGATATATCCGTATCAGCGGTGAAAATGCGGCTTTCCCGTGGACGAGATGCCCTCAAAAGTGTAATGTCAAAGGAGGAGAAGAATGTTTGACCAAAAACAATCAGCCGCCTTCCGAAGTATTACCGCCCCCGATGAACTGAGGGAAAAAATTCTTGCTATGGAGCAGGGGAGTAAGCGGAAACCGCATATAATAATAAGTATATGCACCGCAGCTGCCTGTCTGCTGTTTATAGCGGCAATTCCTCTGTTGAACAGAACTTTGCAGAGAAATCCTGTGTTTTATGTAAACGGAACAACAATTGAAAGTGATGCTGTACTTTTAACCGAAAGCGGCGAAGCAGCACCGATTATGGCAAGAGCAGTTCCGAAATACACGGCTGAAATTTCTGCGGAATTCCCGAAAAAAACGGTTCTCACGGTTTCAGAGGGAAATATGGAACTGATTAACCCCGACAGCACAGGAGTTATCAGCAGCGGTACAGAATGTACGGCAGACGGAGAGGTTCTTATCCGTTGGAGCGTGGATATTCCCGTAAATGATGCGGAATATTACCTCACAGCCGATACAAAGGGCGAAATTCAGAAATTTGTGCTGTATTACGACTTCGGCAAATCTGCATGGTATATCATGCAGGAAAATAATCAATAGTAAAAAGGAGAAATGTAAAATGAAAAAGGTATTTTTAATGATTTTAACAGCAGCAATGCTCAGCATGACAGCGTGTGCAGGCGGAAACACAAGTGAGAATTCCACACCTACAGAGCCTGCAACAGAGGCAACTACAGAGGCTCCAACAGAAGAATTGACAGAAGAAGTAACAGAGGCTCCCACAGAGAAAGTTACTGACGCTCCCGTTGAGGAAGAAACAGACGCTCCTGCCGATGAAAACGGTGAAGGCGGCGATACTGCTGTATCAGGCGGCACATTAGGCGAAACTCTCCTTGCTGATTTTAAAGGGAGAGCAGCAGATGAATCCGCAACAGCACAGGCAATTGCTGACGGACTTATGACAAATCCCGCAATTCTTTTCGGACCTATGACAATGCCTGTTGAACCGGGACTTCTCTCAGGTTTCGGCAATACTGAAATCACAGGTTTCAAGGAGGGCGTGACATTCGCTCCAATGATTGGTTCAATCGCTTTCGTTGGCTATGTATTCGACCTTGAGGAGGGTACAGACGGTGCAGCATTTATGCAGACTCTTAAAGATAACGCTGACCTCAGATGGAATATCTGCGTTGAGGCTGAAGAAATGGTATGCGAGCAGGTAGGCAACAAGGTATTCTTCGTAATGTGTCCCAAGACTCTTGAGGGCTGATAATCACGGGCGGCATGAATAATGCCGCCTTTTTGAAAGGTGAGATTTTATGCTGTTTTCAAGTATTACGTTTCTGTATTATTTCTTCCCTGCCGTTCTGATACTCTATTTCATTGCCCCGAAAATGCTGAAAAATACGGTTTTGCTTTTGTCAAGCCTTATATTTTATGCATGGGGCGAACCGAAATATATCTTCCTTATGCTCATAAGCATCATCTGCGGCTATGTCTGCGGATTGCTCATAGAAAAATTCAAGGGAAAAACCGCTTCAAAAGTCACCCTCGTTTTTTCCTGCCTTATAAGCCTTGGTATGCTTGGGTATTTCAAATATGCGGATTTCTTCATTACAAATTTCAACGCAGTTACGGGACTTTCTCTGCCCCTTTTGAAAATTGCCCTGCCAATCGGAATAAGCTTTTACACCTTTCAGATTTTAAGCTATACCGTTGACGTATACCGTGGAACTGTTCCTGCACAGCGGAATTTCATCAATCTTGCGGCATATGTGACAATGTTCCCACAGCTTATTGCAGGGCCTATTGTCCGTTATTCCGATGTTGAAAAACAGCTTACGGAGCGTACCCATTCCATTGCTAAGGCATCAGAGGGCGTAAGGCGGTTTGTTTGCGGACTTTCAAAGAAAATTTTCATTGCCAATATTCTCGGCGAACTGGCAGGTCTTTTCCTTGCGTCAAAGGAGCAGTCGGTGCTTTTCTGCTGGATTTATGCCGCCGCCTATTCATTGCAGATTTACTTCGATTTTTCGGGTTACAGCGATATGGCGGTAGGTCTTGGTAAAATTTTAGGCTTTGATTTTATGGAGAATTTCAACTACCCTTATATTTCGTCAAGTATTACGGAATTCTGGCGTAGGTGGCACATTTCCCTCGGCTCGTGGTTCCGTGACTATGTGTATATCCCCTTGGGCGGAAATCGTGTATCAAAGCTTTTATGGTTCAGAAATATTTTCATTGTGTGGATGCTGACAGGCTTCTGGCACGGTGCGAACTGGAATTTCATCGTGTGGGGACTGTATTTCGCAGTTTTCCTCATTATGGAAAAACTCTGGCTTAAAGATTTTCTGTCAAAGAATAAAATTTTCGGTCATTTCTACGTTCTTATCCTCGTTATGATAAGCTTTGTAATTTTCGGTGCACCCGATTTCAGGCTTTCATATGAGTGTATAAAGGGTATGTTCGGATTTGCAGGACTTCCCCTTGCAACGGCAGAAACTCTCTATTATCTGAAAAGCTACGGCTTGATTTTAGCAATTGCCGTTATCGGTTCAATGCCCCTGCCGAAAAAGCTTTACGCAATGGCGGAGAAGAAATTCCCCGCAGTTACAGCAGTTGCAGAACCTGTGGCAGTTGTGGCATTGCTGCTGCTTGCTACGGCATATTTAGTTGACGGTTCATTCAATCCATTCCTTTATTTCCGTTTCTAAGGAGGTGTCGGTATGAAAAAATTTAAAGATATAGCGGCACTTGTAGGTGCAGGTGCGGTGATTTTCGGCTTTTCCTTATGGGGAATTTTCGGCGGAAAAAGCGATTTTTCCGAAAGTGAAAGACGAGTTCTTGCAAAGTTCCCCGATGTAAATGCGGAAACGATATTTTCGGGAAAGTTTATGACGGAGTTTGAAAGTTATTCCCTCGACCATTTCCCTATGCGTGACACTTTCAGAGGTATGAAGTCAGCGGCAGTTCTTAACGTATTCCAACAGGCTGAAACTAACGGACTTTACGTGGAAAAGGGCTATATTGCCAAGGCTGAAAAGGAACTTTCCGATGAAATGATAAGCCATTCCGCCGACCATTTTCAGAGTATTTACGATAAATTCCTCAAAGATACGGACGCAAAGGTATATTTTTCAATTGTTCCCGATAAGCATTATTTTCTTTCAGAGGAAAGGGGCAGTCTTGCCCTTGATTATGGCAAGCTTGTGTCGGAAATGCGTGACAGGACGGATTATATGGAGTATATCGACATTTTTCCTTTGCTGTCAATTGAGGATTACTACAAAACCGATACTCATTGGCGGCAGGAGTGCATAACCGATGTTGCGGCGGCTATCGGCAAGGCAATGGGAGTTGAAACGAAAAGCGACTATGTAACCCTTGAACTTGACAATCCGTTTTACGGCGTTTATTACGGTCAGCTGGCACTTCCGCTGAAACCCGATAAGCTTTACTATCTCAACAGCCCTATTCTTGATGAATGTACCGTGACAAGCTATAACACGGGAATGCCTGTTGAAAAAAGCGTTTACGATATGGAAAAGGCGGCAAGCCGTGACCCCTATGAAATTTTCCTCGGCGGTGCTGACCCCCTTATAATTATCGAAAATCCCAATGCTGAAAGGGAAAAAGAGCTTGTTGTATTCCGTGACTCATTCGGCAGCAGCCTTGTACCTTTGCTTGTAAGCGAATATTCCAAGGTTACGCTGATTGATACCCGATATATGCAGAGTGCCGCTATTGGCAGCTTTGTGAAATTCGACAATCAGGATGTGCTTTTCCTCTACAGCACACTTATTCTCAATAACAGCCTTGCGATGAAATAACAAAATCGGCAGGATTTCTTATCTGAAACCCTGCCGTATTTTTATGTGGAGCAATATTATTCAGTTGCAAATTCCATATTCAGCAAATCGAATTTCTTCGGATTAACAACATCACATGATTCGTCCCAATTTAAATGAGAGAATTTCTGATTTAATTCCTTTTCATCGTTGATATACCATTCGTCTGAAAGAAAATCCCCTACATTTTCGCAATGTAAAATATCGCATTTTACATTCAGCTTAGCTGAAACGAATGCAACTTTGTAATAACGATGAACAAGACAGCAGATGTCCTCGTTTTTATCAAGTATTCTTAACCACTTGCAGCCCTCGTCTATGGAATTTGGGTAGCAGGTGAAAGAATCGGGAATCTGTGATAAAATATCCTTTACCGCCGTTGATAATGTTTCTTCATTTTCGTGGAAACCTAAGTTCACGCTTTTTGCCAATACATCCTCAAAATTTTTCATAATAAACCTCTTTCTTTTTGCCTTAAAATTGCGTCTTTATACTTTATTTGCCCTTTCACAGGCATATGGGCATATATTTTTTATATTATACCACAGTATAGCAAAGTATGTCAAGCGAATTCGCTGTAATTTTTCAAAAAATCGCATTTGCCGCCATACAAAGGAGAATTCCTACCGCCGTTGGGATTGCCATAGCAGCTGCCGTCCATTTCAGACTGCCTGTTTCCTTTTTAATTGTAAGGCAGGTGGTGGCACAGGGAAAATGGCAGACCGTCAGAATAAGCATACTCACAGCCGTTCCCATTGTCCAGCCGTTATCGGTGAGAAGTTCCCGAAGTGACGATATATCGCCCATATCCACCAAACTTCCCTGACACAGATATGTCATAAGAATTATGGGAACTACAATTTCATTGGCAGGAAATCCAAAAATAAACGCCATTAAAATTACGCCGTCAAGTCCCATAAGTTCTCCTAAAGGATTGAGGAATTCGGAAATAATCGACAAAACCGAACTATCGCCGATATATATATTCGCTCCCAGCCATATGAGAATACCGCAGGGGATAGCCGCTGTGCAGGCTCTGCCAAGGACAAATACCGTCCTGTCGAGGAATGAACGGACGAGAACACGTAAAATCTGTGGTTTGCGGTATGGCGGCAATTCCAGCGTATACGACGAGGGAGTGCCTTTGAGAATGGTTTTTGACAGCAAAGCCGATATGCCGAGAGTAACCGCAACTCCGAAAAGTATCACTCCAAGAAGTGCTGCCCCTGACAGAAAAGTTCCCAATATGCCGCCGCTGCTGACGAAAAACAGGGAAATAACGGCAATAATTGTGGGAAATCGTCCGTTGCAGGGCGTGAAAACATTTGTGAGAATTGCTATTAATTTTTCACGAGGGGAGTCGATAACGCTGCATCCCGTAACTCCGCAGGCATTGCAGCCAAGTCCCATAGCCATAGTTATTGCCTGTTTTCCGCAGGCTCCCGAACATTTGAAACAGCGGTCAAGATTAAAGGCAATCCTCGGTAAATAGCCGAAATCCTCCAAAATCGCAAACATTGGGAAAAATATAGCCATAGGCGGCAGCATAACGGAAACTACCCAAGCAACAACTTTGTAAATTCCCTGTATCAGCAGGCTTTCCACCCATTCAGGGGCATTAACCGCAAAAAGTCCCTCCGACATTTTATCTCCGAGAGCGAAAAGCAGGCGGCTCAAAAGCTCCGAGGGATAATTTGCACCAACCGCCGTAATCCACAGAATAACCGCAAAAAGCAGCAGCATAATGGGAATTCCCGTAGATTTCCGCAGAAAAATTCTGTCAAGGCGGCGGTCGGTTTTATCGGGTTCAGTTTTTGAACAGCTGACGGTGAGATTGGCGATTTCAGCGGCTTTTCGGGAAATATCCTCAATTGTATCAGTTTCGGAAATGGCGTAATCGGAGGTTTTCGGGGAATTTTCTTCTGTGAGGATATTTTTCATAGTGCGGCATAGTTCATCAAGTCCACGTTTACTTCTTGCTGACGTAAAAACAACAGGAACGCATAAAAGTTCGCTTAATTTATCCCTGTCAATTAT
>CALFMA010000149.1 GCA_937880065.1 uncultured Ruminococcus sp. | reverse complement strand
TGGTACAGAATATGCTGTAGAAAGATCAAACTTGGCCTTTTCATAAGAAGCTGCAAATTGTCTTTCAAGAGCTCTGTTAGCAGCGATGTTACCATTGTTTGCTGCGTCCAAAAGCATCTGACCGCTGTATGATCCTGCTGCGGATTCAAGCATTGCATTCATTCTTCTCTCGTTTGCTACGTCACCAGCAGCCATAACTCCTGAGATATAACCTACAGAAGAACTTGCGATGCTCATTCCTGCACCAACTGCAGCTCCTGCAGGACCAGCGGTCAAACCGCCAATAGCGCTTTGTGCAGCATTGCTTAGAGCAGATGCTGAAGCAGCCGCACCATCACTTGCCTGTAACTCTGCAAGGGTTGTGCCCTGAACAAGATCTCTGTATGTCTTGTTGGACGATGCCAGATAGTCTCTGTAAGAGGCATCCATATTATAACCTACTCTTGCAGTCCATTCGCCACTCATTCCTGTAAAGGTAAGAGGGATCTCAGGCCACTGTCCACCAGCTACAGCTCCTTCTGCAAGATTGATTACACCTCTATGTGCCTGCTGACTATCAACATACTGCTTTGTAGACTGTCCGAACTTTACGAAGTTGAAGTAAGGACGACCTGTTGGACGAGGATCAGTAAAGCAGAATATTGTAGGAGAACCGTTCTTACCGGTTGCCGTAGCAGATGCGATATAGTCTGCTGTAAATCTTCTTGCTGTAAGCTCTTCAGGTTTTGCTTCAATAGCAGAACCGGTTGCAGGAGAGGCAAGCACGTATTTTCTGAACTGTCCGTAAAGGACTCTCATATTATGAATACCTGTTCCAAGATAGTCATAATCATAAGCTTCAGAGTATGCCATGTTTCTTGTGCTTGATGTCTGAAGATCACCTTCTCCACCGCCCCAACCGTTGGTGCTATATGAATATTCTCTACCTGTAAGCTTTGTAGGAAGACTTGTACCAGAACCCTCAACGGCTTCGAGTTTGCCTTCACCAGATCTGAGTCTGTAGCACGCAATTACAGAATTTTCTACACCCACAGCTCTCAAAATGTTAAGTGCTTCTTTAGGATCATGGCCTTGATATACAGCGTTGAGTTCATTGTACTCTAATCCTGAATATTTGACACCAACGCTGAAGTTAGCACCACCAGAATATGAGCTAAGATTATCTGTATATTTGAACACATTAGGTAATACAACACTCATACCTCTGGCTATAGGTATCTTAGGATATCTTGCATCAGTAGGTTCATCCTGAGTTATGCCCCACTGACCAAAAGTGTTGATTCCACCATCCCAGTTCAGGTATGTGTCTGTTCCGTTATAGGCGAGACCAACAGTTGAAACTACGACTGTTGACTGTGCATCAAATCCGGTCATGAATTTGAAGAACAAGCCTGCAGCACCGTTGTGATAGCCCGGGTTAGTGAATATATCAGATTCGATTTGAGCATTTGATCCACTGTGCACAATTTGAAGCGGCTCTTTAGGCATGAGTAACTCGTCATCTGCATCAAATGCACCGAACTTGTCATCGTCTTTATCTATATGTGCTCTCTTGGCATAAATTGTTCTGATGATCTTGATACCACCGCATGACAGAATTGAGTCCTGAACCAAGCTAAGAGTTACTACGTCTCTTGATGTATATGCATAAGAACTTACATAATAGAAGATACCATCTTCATTAGAGTTCTCTTCTTTCAGCTCTACATAATCAATCTGTTCAATCCAGCTTTCAGGATATGTTTGAGGATTTACCTTGACACGAACAGATGATAAGAATCTTTTGTTGAGAATATCCAAAGCAGGAAATGTGATTGTATTTGATGCACAAGATCTCAATAAAGCAGGATCTGCAGGCACGTTGATGATATCAAAGCCTGTACGTAAATAAGCTACTGCTACGATCATTGTTTTTCCTCCTTGTTAGAAATAAGGGCCGCCACAGATTTTGCAGCGGCCCCGTAAATCAATCAGTTAAATCAAGACTGAGGCTTGATGATTTCGATGCAGTCATAATTTGCATCGTATGCAATAGTATTGGTATCAGGAGCTGATGCCCAATATGAAGTATAGAGGCCTCTCGGGTTGAAAATCGGAATGACCTGATAAGGATCCTTGATGTTCTCAAAGATGAGACCCTTCTGAGCTACAACAGCAAGAACGTCTGCATCGAGATCAACGACTCTGATATCAGGATCATTGAGTTCCTTCTCTTTGTCGCCACCCTCACTGAGTGCCCAACCATCGACTGCGCCAAGCTTATCGTAGTGAGGGAAGAGAGGATAGTCATCTGTATCACCGAAGTAATACTTAAGACCACCAAAGTCCTGAACCTCAAGGATCTTGAACGGAATGGTTAAGTTATCAGGGTTGTATGCGCCAACCATGAGCTGTCTCTTGATCTTGTTTGCGATACCTGCTCTGAGAAGAACAACGTGATCTTCAGGAGATACTGCTGTATCGAATGCGTTAGCATTGAAGCCCTTCTGAGTGATGGAAGTCTCCATTGCTGTAGCAAGATCCTGGAGCTGAGCGATAAGAGCTAAGAGTTCAGCGTCTGTAACGCCTGCGTCTGTCCAAGAAGCAAGCTCAATCTTCTGAGTATCCTGTAAAGGATGTGTAGCAGAGTTGATGCACTCATGAATACACTTGTAAAAATTGAGCTCAAGCTGATACTTGTAGCCATTCTCAAGAGCCTGCATGATACCGCCAAGGAACTGAGACATACCGTATTCCTCGAGGAAGATAGTCTTAACCTGGTATTCCTGGATCGAAACAAGCGACTGGAAGCCAAAGTTGAAAGAGAAGAATCTTTCGCGGGACTCTACCTTTTTCACAATGTACGGATCGGGAGCATCACCATTCTTAAGGTTCATGAATCCAGGAGATACAGGTGTAATTGTCTCCATAGAGATTCTCTGGAGATATCCACCATTCTCTGTACCATAAACCTCAACAAGACCGGACTCAACAAGTCTTGTATTAACCTTTGCGATGTCCATCTTCTGAAAAGCAACTCTCATGGAGAGTTCGAAGAAAGAGTCGAGTGCAGGGATGTTATCCCTTGAGACATCGCCCCAGCCTTTTTCAGAGAAAAAGTCTGCTGTTGCCTCTGCTGTCAGAGACGCAAAGGACTTATACTTCTTACGAAGTGCGTTCCAAAGCTGAACGTTAGTAAAATTAAGTGCTGTTGCCATAATTAATTACCTCCAAATAATTCGTCTAAGATTTCGTCAGCTGACTTCTCTTCAGGCTCGTCCTCAATAGGAGCACTCTGAGAGAGAAACAGCTTCATGTTTGTGTCCTGTAAGTCTCGAATGCGGGCATCCTTCTCGGCGATGCTTGATTCAAGGCTTGCAATCTTCTCAGTGTCAGTTTTGATCTCTGACAAGATTTCCTGTGCCGTGATAGGTGCAGCGTCAGGATTTGAGATAAGTGAAGTTACTTTGTTTTCATAGTCTTCGTACTTCATTTATTTGCCCTCCTTCAAGATTTTATTTACCATGTTCTGAACTGTCTTATAGTTATAGCCAGCCGCTGTTAAACGCTGTTTTCTCTCTGCACCGTTGCCCCACTTTCCGTCAATGACTTCGAGAGCGATCTCTCTTGTCGTCTTCTTCTTGTGATTGGCCGGTAAATTAGAGAGCCCATAACCGTTCAGACCACGCTTTTTGATTGTTGCTTCATAGTAATCAACATAACAATAGTCGGTGTCGACTCTCTGACCGTTGATGATGTTGCTACTTGAATTCTGCCAGATCTGTGTAGCACCGCCGTTGTTGAGCATCGGCTTATTCTTACCCCAGCACGCTACCCAGTGAGTGTACGGACGTAATTCAACGTCATACATGTTACTGTTGTAGGCACTCAGGGATGAATATATACCTGCCCAATAACCGTGCTTTTCTAACTCTGACATTACGTATTTAATAATATCGGTGAGTGTACGCTTTCCTATCTTAAGCATATCTCCTTCGACATCATAAATAACCGGAAACTCAAACTGCTTGCCAGCCATGAGATCAAGCCAGTAAGCGACTTCTTCTTTTGCCTTGTCCATAGTAAGTGCGTGACCGAAGAAGTAACAGCCCATAGGAATGCCTAATGCCTTGCACTTCTTATAGTTGGACTCGAACTGTTTGTCTTTATAACAAACCTTATCGCCACCACCTATCTTGGCAATGACGAACTGCACACCGTGTGCTTTAACTGCAGAGGCAATGTCGAAGTTACCCTGCCAGGATGAAATATCAATACCAAAACGTGCCATTAGTCATCCTCCTTATCAAGTTTGTCAACAAGCTTCTGAATAACAAGCGTATTGTTGTTGACTGCATCAGTAAGAGCTTTTGTCTCTTCTCTGTGCGTAGCCTGCATGTCTTTGATGTCCTGACGATAGTTATCGTTTACCTTGTTGAAAAACCAAGCCATCGCAATACATGCGACAATTGGGAAAAACCCGCTGCTGATCAATTGCATAATTGCATCCCAAGTCATTTCTTCTGCTCTCCTTCCATCTGTGCTATAAGTTGATTGAGAGAGAGTGTCATAGCAGCTTTGACGATGCTATCGTGCCTGTTGTTTGCTGAGTATGCACCGATTGTTGCGATAGCGTAATCTAACGCTTCTGTGACATGCTCTTCTACTGTTTTGATTGATGTGACTTCAGCCATCTTTTCTGGACCTCCATGAATATAATATTAGTAGGATAGCGGCGATAATTGGTAAGATGATCTTATCGGGCCTATACATATTAACTATCCTCCATTTACATATTAAGGTATTTTCTACAATAAGTCAAGAGAAATTGTAATTACAGAAAATTATAATTTTTCTAAAAAAGTTTAAAAAATGTATTGACAGATGATTTTCAGTGCGTTATACTTAGCTTAACAAATCCAAAGGAGGTAAAGAAAATGGATGGCTTATACGATCTCTACTTAGAGGAAGAAAGAAAACACAACGCACTGGCACTCGCAGTATTTGAAGCTAAAAAAGAAATGGAGGAAAACGAAGATGACGGAAGTAACGAACAGAGAACTGAAGGTTAGGATCTTCTGTTTTATGAAGAACCTCAGAGGCAGCAAGAAGTCCATACTTGAGACAACATACGCTAACCTGGAAGACGTGATCTTTACTAAGGAAGGCAAGATGAGGTACAACGTAGGCACAGAGCATCTGTATGAAATAGTACAGGAAACATACAAGTTATTATTTGAGGTGTGAGATATGAGCATAGAAGACTTCATCAATCAGATCAGACATGTGATACAGACTCTGGAAGATGCAGAGAAGCTGGTTCCGAAGAACAGCATGGTACAGTGTATGATCGAAGGTGCAGTACAAGAACTTGAAGCGATGATAGATGAGGAGGTGTAAACGATGACCGGTTTTTATTTGAGAGGCAAGCTGGTTGAGCATGAGATAGTGAGGATCTTAGCAGCTCAGACCAAGCAAGCAAAACATGATGCAAAAATCAAGCTCGACTTGCTCCGTGATCTTGATATAATAGATGAAGATAGACATTCGGAGCTTTATGATCAATTAATGGAAGTTGACAAATATTCAAATAGATGATATATTGATAGTGGCCATTGATTTTCGTCATCTATTTTGGACAGTGTGAGAAGCCGTCAGCCACTACACCCAGGGCTGGCGGTTTTTCTTATCTAAATAGGAGGTAAATAAAATGGGTAGAAGAAAGTTATATACAGCGGCTGAGAAGAAATTACTCAAGCACTACAGAAATCAGATATACTATTACGGCAAGCAATTAGCGTCTTTTGCATTCAAATATGACTATGATATTACATTCAAGAATATCAGGTCTCAGATATCTCAGGATGAAGCATATCCGCTTCTCGATTTATTCAGCGATACAGATAAATACTTTATTACCGACTTCAGGCAGGTAGCCATTGATGAGGGTGGTAGCATCAGAGACTACATAGACAAGATAAGTCGAAGGCTCGGGTATGGATCAATAGATCAATACGAAGCCCGGACCGCAAGGGAATCGCAACTGAAGAGCAAGCTTAGCACCGCAGTTACAGAGTATGAGAAGATAAGGAAGAGTTGATAATATGTTCGGAATAGATGACAAAATTTTAATGGACCCCAACTACATAAAGATATTGAACGGTATAGCTGGTAGCGGTAAATCTACCAGTACCGTCAATGATCTCAGGAAGATAGGCTCCAACTTCTGCTTAGCATCGTTTTCGAATGCTCTGAAGTTTGCAGCTATCGACAAGTTTGGGTGTCCTGCTGACACAATTTGTGGCCTGGCATTCGTAAACACTCCGTTCCCTCGTTATGATGAGAAGGATGTAGAAGGATACGACACTGTTGTGTTGGACGAGATCCTTCTTGATGGCGTTGAATGCATAACATGGATGGCCAATCATGTTGGAAAGATCAACATCATAGCACTTACTGACAGCAGACAGATGCTCAATGCTGATAACGGCAGGGCATCTCTTAAAGCGTTTGATGAATTGTGTGCAAGGGACGATGTTGTGTGCGTTGAGATAGACAAGACTAAAAGGGCCAGAGATAAAGAGACGGTGAGAGTGTACGAGAAGCTTTATGCGACAGACAGCAACGAGCTCTTTGATATTGGCAAGGCTCAGAAGATCCTCAAATGCGATATAGTAGACATGGATAATATTCCGTATTGCGAAAACAATACATATCTCTGTCACAGTAATATTATTGAACATGAGCTGTATAAAAAATACGGCATCAGTGATATGAAGAACATCAAGCTCATTCCTAAGAATCATATCAGCAGACTCAAGACATTCAATGTTGACAAGTACCCTATATGTGATCAGATAACTGCAGAGAGTAAGAGAGTTGACAGCTATCTTCAGGCAGCGAACATTGCAACACCTACCAGGTTCCAGGGTAAAGAGGTTGAAGTTGGTGATGAGTGCTATTTCGTAGTGAAAGAAGGAGACATCTTTACAGGAAGAGAGATCTATACTGTAGGAACAAGATGTCAGAGCATCAAGTCTCTTCATATTGCAGTGATCAAGATCCCTGAGTACAAAGATCCTGCATCTATTGCTGGTAGACCTGTAGGCAAGGCTAAGAGATTGAATCTCCCGGATCATGACAAGCAGTACATGAACGTATCAATGAATAAGATGACTCAACTTATCAAGCAGTATGGTGAAGAAGGTGAGACATATCTGTGCGACATGATCCTCTCTAATGAGAATATCATCTACAGCACTATGTCCAACAATGAGCTTTGTAAGTTTGCGAAGTTCGAGAACGGTGAGATGAAATTGAACAAAGTAATACATCAGGCCAAGAAGACGATCAGATCAATCGCTAAGAGGGACACCACTATGCATTTCGATTATATGGCCAAGGTGTATGAGATCATGAACATCGATATAACACCTCCAAGAGTGATCAATCCTCGTTTGTCAACGAAGAAGGACTTTGGTAAGTTATGCGATATCTACAGTGCATTCCCTACAATACTCAACTTTGCAGACATGCCTAAAGCTGGTTATATCTATGAAAAGTACGACAAGGATCTTCTTAATTGGTATGTTTATACCGGTGATAGAGTAAGCAAGAACTCACTCATAACAGAGGAGCTTGCGAATAAGCTTGGTGACAGCAAGTACATGTTCAGTACAGACAAGCAGGTAGGATGTGCATTAGGACGCTATACATATGAGCAGTGCAAGAAGAGTAAGGATAAGAAGAAGAAGGTCAATCAGGACTTTCTCTGGGGCAAGCTCGAGAGCGGATATTATACCATGACAGATGTAATCACTGATGGTGTGCATGAGAGAAAGTACATCAAGCATCCTGCGAATAACCTTGAGTTGGTAGCATGTGCATTATGGAGCAAGTTGTGTTTGATCATGTTGGATGCTATTGACAGCATTGGTGCGACCGAGTTCTATGTTATCACGGATGGTTTATACTATAACGGTGATAAAGATCCCGTGATTCCTGATTGGTGCGACTATCGTATAGAGGAGAAGCATTGGGACGAAGAGCACGATGATGACGAGAAGTACCACAACATCGTGAAGCAGAGCTATCAGGATCCACCTACTGCTCATGATTTGAAGATACTGCGTGACCGTGCAAGACGTG
>CALFMA010000148.1 GCA_937880065.1 uncultured Ruminococcus sp. | reverse complement strand
AATGATGAGTACTGTATGTACTGCTTTAAGGATGGGGAATTCACTTCTGATATGACTATGGAAGAAATAATTACCGCTTTAGCCGAGGAATACGGCGAGGATTTCAACTGGAGTTTAATTCCCGAAACAAATAATTATTATATAACAGAATTAAAAAAAGAGCTTGGCGCTGACAATCCGCTGTTTCAGCATACAGTCTGCGCTATAGCAAAATGCGAATCCAATGATGATGTTTTATATGTATTGAATGACGATATGTTGCGAATTTATCACCTTACATATTCTGCAAACAATTCTGAGGGATACCCTAAATACAAAGAATTTTCAAGCGTAAAAGCCGCCGCTGAATATATACAGGATAAATTCGTGAAGGAATTTCTTTGAATTAATATCATTAAATGGAGAATAAAATGACAAACAAAAATTCACACTTAAAAAAGACATTCGTATTTTTATCGGGAGCTTTAATCGGGGCTGTGATTTTCATTCTGATATACGGAATTTACGTCCTTAATCCCACCTATGATGACTGGATTTTTGAACGTGGCGGCGATTCCGTACAGCATCATTTAGGCTGGATTTTTTTCAGACGCTCACCTTGGCATTTCCCCTTGGGACTTATGGACGGGCTATCAAGTGCAGGGTCAGTTTCCTGCATTTACACCGATTCACTCCCGATTTTAGCTATATTTTTCAAGCTGCTATCCCCCATTCTCCCCGAAACCTTTCAGTATATGGGAATTTGGGCATTCCTTTGCTATATGCTAAACGGCGGATTTTCAGCAATTCTTATGTATAAAATCAAGCCGAATATTGCATTTTCATCTGCCTGTTCGGTGCTGTTTATTATGTATCCTCCCACTTTGCAGCGAATTTTCGGTCACGATTCGCTGATAGCAATTTGGCTCATTCTTGCGGCATTTATTCTACTGTTAAACAGCAAAACTCAATGGAAAAACCGCTTCACGCCTGTCATTCTATGGTCGGTGCTATGTGCCACTTCCGTCACAATTCATATGTACTTCCTGCCTATGATTTATATTGTTATGCTGGGGTGGATTGTGATTGAAATATTCCGCAACAAAAATAAAAAAAGGGCAATTGTGACATTTTTCAGCTCTGTTGCTCTGACCTTGCTTGTGTTGTGGCTCATTGGTGCATTTTACGGCAACGGCGGCAAGCCTGACGGCGGTTTCGGACTGTATTCCGCTAATCTCAACACATTCTTCAACAGCAACAAATATTCCGACCTTATACCTCCCCTGCCCCTCCGTGAAGGTCAATACGAAGGTTACGGCTATCTTGGTGCGGGAGTGCTGCTATGCGGCATAATTTCTGTAATTCACTGCATAATTCACATTGCGGTTCAAGAGGGAAAATTCTCTGAAAACCTTGTAAAATGGCTGAAAATCCACAAAATTGAAGTCTATTCATTTTTAACCGTATTTCTTGTAAGCTTTATTTTTGCAGTAAGTCATATCGTTGCATTCAATGATATTGTGCTTATAAACCTTGATTTCATACCTGGTAAACTTATAGCCGTCTGCAACCTTTTCCGTTCATCGGGCAGATTTGTATGGGTTAGCGGACTTCTGCTGACAACGCTTTTCCTCGGCATAATTTCAAAAATGAAAGGCAGATTTATAGCCGTAATCCTCGTTATAGCTATCCCCCTGCAATTCGCAGACATGAATAAACGTATTACGTTCCAGCACAACAAATACAACAGAACTGTCACCTATGAACCACGGCTTTCAGGGGAAAAATGGGACAAATACACCGAGGGAGCCAATGAAATAATCTTCCTGAAAATGCCCCGTGACCACAATGCCTACACCAAACTTTACTACGATTTCGCACTTTTCAGCCTTGAAAAAAATTTGACAATGAGTTCCTTTTATATAGTACGTGTTGATTTTAACGAGTTGTGGGAATATTCTGAAGCCGAATATGAAAATCTCATAAACGGCAGCGGAAAAAAGAATGCTTTATATGTTTTCTACAATGAGGAAGATTATATTCTTGCCTCTGAAATCTGCGGAAATGATGTGGAATTCTGCGAAATTGACGGGTATTACATTGCAAAACGCGTCAGATAAAGTTAAATTATAAAAATATCTTTCAAAACTCTTGACAGATTGGATAAGCTATGATATAATATATAACTGATGTATGATTGCACTACTGTCTAAGGTAACTGATGGGCTGCACGATTTACAGAAAATTTAATAAAATGAGGTGAAAATCGTGAAAGAGGGAATCCATCCTAACTTTGTGAAGACAACTATTACTTGCCACTGCGGTAACGTAATGGAGACAATGTCTACAAAGGAGAACATCAAGGTTGAAATCTGCTCAAAGTGCCATCCTTTCTATACAGGCAAGCAGAAGCTTGTTGATACAGGCGGACGTGTTGACAGATTCAAGAAGCGTTTCAATCTCGATAAGTAAAATCATTGATAAGCCGCTCAATATGAGCGGCTTATTTGCACAGATTGAGGATTTACTATGAACTATTTCACAATTTCAAAAGCTGCAAGCGACTCCTTCATCGAGAAAAAATCCGAATTTATCGGATATATCGCCCCTGTAAAAACAAACGATGAGGCTGTCGCTTTTATTAATGAGATAAAAGCAATGCACCGCAAGGCAAGGCACAACGTATACGCTTATA
>CALFMA010000147.1 GCA_937880065.1 uncultured Ruminococcus sp. | reverse complement strand
CTGTTC
The DNA here is from genome assembly GCA_937880065.1 of uncultured Ruminococcus sp. The sequence goes on along the minus strand of CALFMA010000147.1, from coordinate 1,953 downwards.
CGCCATGTCTTACTTTTCTCCCGGATTATTTTTTGCGTTTCTTTTTCGGGGGGGTGTAGTTGCTGCCGCGTCCGCCGCCGAAGCCGCCCATTGCTGAACGCTCTCCCACGTAGCTGACTATATTTTCAGCAGTAAAACTGCCAACTGTCGTGCCTTTTTTGTCGTAACCGCCTTTTTCGTAAAGTCCATAGACATTTTCTGCCGCTGAACTTCCGCCGATTTCAAGGCTGTATGTCATTCCCTTTTGAATTTCGGGAGTGCTTATCACTATATGGTCAAAAGTTTTTGTCGGTGCAAAGCTGAGTATATCGCCATTTTCGCCAATCAGTGCAACAAGCGTTCCAGCTGTCTGAGTTGAACCGATACCTGCGGAAACGCAGTATTGTGCGGATTTTTCGGAGGGATTTTCTGCCATTCCCGAACTTCCTGCGGCTACGAGAATACCGCCGTTTACCAGTATTTCGCCGTTGCTGTCAATGGCACCGTTGCCGCTGTTTGTGGGACCGTTGACAAGAACAGTTCCGCCGTCAATCGTCATATTTCCGTTTGAGTCAAGACCGTCACCCTGCGAGTCAACGTAAACCAGACCGCCGCTGATATTAAGCTCCACACCATTTGAGTATGTACCCATACCGCCCTGCTGTGTTTGACCGTCTGTTGCGTTAAATCCGTCATCTGAGGAAGTAACCGCCGTTTCGCCGCCGCTGATATTTATAACAGCACCCTCGATACCCTCGTAGGAGTCGGTTATTGTGACAGTTCCCGAAGTTATGTCAATTCGGCTGTCAGCGTGAATACCGTCACCGCCTGCGGAAAGTACCGATTTACCGCCGTTTATCATAATATCCTTGTTTGAATGAATTGCGTCATCTGCGGAATTTACGGTAATTTCGCCGCCGTTGATTTCAACGGAATTTCCGCCTTTTATGCCCTTTGTGCTGTCTGATGTGATTGTGTCGGAATTTTCAGTTGTGGTGGAATCAGCAGTCTGCTCAGCCTGTGGAGGTTTAGGATTTCCGCCGCCGAATCCGTCAGGGGGAGTCATATTTTCAAATCCCTCGGGAGGAGTGAAATCTCCGCCGAATCCGTCGGGGGGAGTCATATTTTCAAATCCCTCGGGAGGAGTGAAATCTCCGCCAAATCTGCCGCCGAAGCCCATATCATTCTGCTTAGGCTGGGCATTTTCCATACCGCCGCCGCAGATAATATCAATTGCTCCGTCAGCTATAACAGCGTCACTTTCTGCCTGTATTCCGTCATTTGCGGCATTTATTGAAATATCGCCGCCCTCAATGTAAACAAATCCCAATGCGGTATCGGTTTCGGTTGATTTTATACCGTCCTCGCCGCTTGTAATGTCGATTTTTCCGCCGCATACAGCGGTATAATCCTTGCCCTTGATGCCGTCGGCGGTGGAATTTATAGTAATATCGCCGCCTGTAATAACAATATCGTCCTTGGAATGAATTCCGTCAGCAAAATTTGCGTTTACAGAAAGTTTTCCCGTGCCGTTGAGAGTTATGCTGTCGCAGCTGAAAATGCAGGCGTCAGGCTCGCTGTTCTGCTCATCGGCAAAGTTGTAGGAACTGCCGTCAGTCAGCGAATTTACGCTGTTTTCCGCAAGGGTTACAAAGATTTTATCTGAATTTTTTCCGTAAATAGGAGAGGAATTTTTGCAGGTAATATCCGCATTATCGAGAACAAGCTGAACCTTTGCCTTGTCAGCGTCAACGATAATCTGACCGTCGTCAAGACTTCCCGAAAGGCGGTATATGCCCTCTTTTGTGATTGTAACCGTGGAGTTTTCGACTTTTGCACCGTCGCCCTCAATGGTCACAGTTTTGCCGTTAAGCTTGATTTCTGCGGTAATATCGCCGTATTCTGCGGATTTGTCCCTGTCGGAAAAAAGCTCATTATATGCTCTTTTCACGGTATTTTTCGGGGCATCTGTCG
>CALFMA010000146.1 GCA_937880065.1 uncultured Ruminococcus sp. | reverse complement strand
AGATGTCGTGCATAGCTGTTTTTTCTCAAAAGGGGTTTTTAGAGATGCCCTTAAGAGTATTTCTTGTTATTCTATAAATCTCCGGCTATGTATTTTATATGATTTTAGAGAATAATTGGTATTTGCTGGTAAGGTTTAGTTGGGGGAACAATAAATATGAACTAAATGTAAATTTTTCGCACAGAGTGTTAAATGGCAAATTTTATAATTAATTGGAATACTTGTTTTTTGTTGAATATGACAATATGGTTTCTGTTAAAATATAGCATTTTAACAATAGACACGTGTAAAATAATTACCTGTAGTTGAAAAATAGATGTGTTATACATATACAAAAGTAGTTGACAAATATGAAAAGTTATAGTATAATATGTATGTAATTTGTGCGACGCTAATCAATTATTGCGTTATATAAAATAACACTAATAAAAATATGTTATTTTTTGAACAGCAAAAAACAGGAGGTATCAAAGAAAAATGAAAGAGAATGGTATTTTGAACAGCGAAATTTCACGAGTATTGTCGTATATGGGGCATACGGATTGTATCGCAATCGGTGACTGCGGACTTCCTATTCCCGATGAAACGGAGCGTATAGACCTTGCACTTGCGTTTGGGATACCAACATTTATGCAGACTCTGGAGATAGTGGCGAAGGATATGAAAATCGAAAAAATAATCCTTGCCGAAGAAATAAAGGAAAAAAATCCCGATATTCTGCGTGAAATTGAAAATCTGTTCAGTAATTGCGATGTTGAAACAGAATTTGTCAGCCATAGTCAGCTGAAAGAAAAGACAAAAGACTGCAAAGCTGTTATCAGAACAGGAGAAACTACTCCATATGCAAATATTATTTTGCAGTCAGGATGTATTTTTTCATAGCAAAGGAGATGAAATTTAATGAAAATTGAAATGAAAGGTATCAACAAGGCGTTTGGTTCCAATCAGGTTCTCAAGGATGCAGGATTTGTTCTTGAGGACGGTGAAGTTCATGCTCTCATGGGCGAAAACGGTGCCGGAAAATCTACGCTTATGAAGATACTGACAGGAGTTTATACAAGAGATGCAGGAACAGTTATTGTTGACGGCAAGGAAGTAGTATACAAATCGCCGCAGGAAGCCGAAAAAGCAGGAATTGTATTTATTTATCAGGAACTTAACGTACTATTTGACCTTACAGTTGAAGAAAATCTCTTTATGGGTAAGGAAATTACCAAAGGTTTTGGCATATGCGACAAAAAGGCTATGCGTAAAAAAGCACAGGAAGCTATGGATAAAATGGGTGTCAAGATACCTATTAATGCAGTAATGTCAGACCTTTCCGTTGGACAGCAGCAAATGGTTGAAATCTGTAAGGCACTTATGGTTGACGCAAAAGTTCTGATAATGGACGAGCCTACAGCTGCCTTGACACAGAGCGAAACGGAGGGACTTTTCAAGCTAATCAAGAGCCTACGCAAAAAAGGTGTTTCAATCGTCTATATCTCGCACCGTATGGAAGAAATTTTTGAACTCTGCGACAGAATTACAATTCTTCGTGACGGTACTTATGTTGGTACAGAAAAAATCAAGGACATCAATATGGACGATATTGTTCGTATGATGATAGGCAGAGAAATCGGAGAGAGATTCCCGGCACGAGATGCAAAAATCGGTAAGGAAATGCTGAGGGTTGAAGGACTTACAAAGGGTAAGACTTTCAAGGATGTAAATTTCAGCGTCAAGGCAGGAGAAGTTCTGGGAGTTTCGGGACTTATGGGTGCCGGACGTACCGAAATTATGCACGCAATTTTTGGCAATCTTCCATTTGAAAGCGGCAAGATTTTCATTGAGGGCAAGGAAGTTACCATAAAGAATGCCCGTGAAGCTATAAATGCAGGCATAGGCTTTATTACTGAGGACAGAAAGACCGAAGGACTTCTCCTTGAAAAGAGTATATCCGAAAATATTGCTCTTGCAAATCTTGGAAAAATATCGGATAAATCGGTTGTGAAGAAATCCAAGGTTGACGAGCTTGTTAAAAAGGGAATTGAGGAATTTCACATAAAATGTTTCGGTCCCGACCACGAATGTAATAATCTTTCGGGCGGTAATCAGCAGAAAGTTGTATTTGCAAAATGGGTATACACCGACCCGAAGATACTCATTCTCGACGAACCTACACGAGGCGTTGATATTGGTGCAAAAAAGGAAATATATAGCGTAATAAACAATCTTGCAGCTAAAGGTGTAGCAATTATCCTTGTTTCTTCGGAACTTCCGGAGGTGCTTGGAATGAGCGACAGAATTATGGTTGTTCATGAGGGCAAAATCACAGGAATAATTGATGCTAAAGAAGCAGATCAGGAAAAAGTAATGACATTGGCAACAGGAGGTACTTTGTAATGGCAAATAAAACAGCAGCAGTTGCAGCTCCTACAAATAAAAAGAGCTGGACTTCGTATATCGGTGAATATGGTGCATTTATCGCACTTGTATTCCTTGTAGTAGTAATTAGTGTAGTAAGCCCTGAATTCAGAACAGCAGGAAACTTTCTCAATCTGTTAAGACAGGCAACATTTAACGGACTTATCGCATTTGGTATGACCTGCGTTATACTTTCAGACGGAATTGACCTTTCAGTTGGTTCAACACTTGCTCTTAGTGCAGTAATTTCCGCAAAGCTTATAATGCAGGGCGTTCCCGCAATTCTTGCAATGATAATCGCTCTTATTTCAGGCACATTGCTTGGTGTTGTAAGCGGACTTCTTGTAACAAAGGGACGTTTACAGCCATTTATCGCAACTCTTATCACAATGACAGCTTACAGAGGACTTGCCCTTATTCTTACAGACGGTAAGCCAATCTCAAATATTGCAAAGAGTATCGGTGACAGACCTAACCAGTTTGCATTCAAGCTTGTTGGTAAAGGAAATTTCTGTAATATTCCAATTCCTGCAATTCTTCTTATTTTTGCACTTATCGTATTTTACTTTGTACTCAATAAGACAACATTCGGACGTAAGGTATATGCAACAGGAAGCAATTCCAAGTGTGCAAAGCTTGTTGGTGTAAACATTACAAAGACAAAGGTTATAGTATACGCAATTTCAGGTTTTATGTCTGCACTTACAGGACTTATTCTTATTTCTCGTCTTGACTCCGCACAGCCTACTCTTGGCGACGGATACGAGCTTGATGCTATTGCAGAAGTAAAGGTATATGGGGAAACGCTGACAGAGGGAGAGGGATACACCGTAAACCTTCTTGAAGGCAAGATAGAGCTTACGGAAGCCCCCGCAAAGCCTTCGGATAAGAATTTAGCCGAAACGCACGCAGGCGTTGAAATTACGGCAGAAAAAGCCTACGAGAGTGAGCAAATAACAGGCTGCACCCTCTCGGCAATTTTTGACGAGCGCGTTTTCCTTTCGGGCAACCCTGATTACCCTAACAACATCTACTACTGCGGGCGAAACAACATCACCGGGCGCACAGATCCTTCTTACTTCCCGGCTACCAACTATGTAGCTGACGGCGTAGGAATGGCGGCTATAACGGGTATGCTCGTAGTGGCTGATACACTTATGGTATTGAAG
>CALFMA010000145.1 GCA_937880065.1 uncultured Ruminococcus sp. | reverse complement strand
GGAGAGCAGTTCGGTGTTGGAAGGGTCAAGCTTCAGCAGTTTTTCCACGTCTTTGAGATGTGTCTGGGTGCTGCGGATGTTTTTGTTGACAGCTTCCAGAGCCTTGGAAAGTTTGGTTGTATCGCCGTTAATCTCAACCGTGATGCCTTTGATTCTGTTTGCCATGCGACCTCACCTCCTCGTCAGGGTATAAGAAAAGCAGCCCTGAAAGGACTGCTGTACTCATTGAATATTAAACTTTTTCCTTATGTCTGTACCTCTTTTTGTGGGTTTTACTAGCTCGTTATCAAGTGTCCTTGTTAATTCATAGCCTTGTTCCGAAAGTTCTTTTTTCGCTATGGCAACTCCATCCACCTTTTTACTAAGAAGTGCGTGAATAATTTGATTACGATTTTCCCTCCATGGATCAAGCTGATTTTTCAAAAAGTCCAATAATTCAGCTTTTTTCAAATTATTCATCTTTCTTTGAAGTGCTATCATATACCCAATGAGGATACGTCTTTTTCTTTTTTTGCCTTCATTTTGCCTATCGATAACAGCTTTAGTATCAATTTCAATTTGCTGAGCTGATTCGGCATCTAGCTCTAATAACGCTTGAACAATATCCATTTTCACTCGAATATCCTTCACTTTTATTGACGTGTCTTCCGACTTATTTAGTAGTGTACGAATAAAAGGATACACTGATTTATTTATTTCAAGATTTTCCTTTTCTCTTGAAACTATCCCGCAATAATGAAGGAAAGATACAAGTCGATCTTCTATAATTGCATAACCAATTACCAACCCTTCAAGATAAAACTCTTGTGTCAGAGCTTTTTTATATCTTGAATACTCAATTCGATATGCATTTTGCTTTTCTTTTCCTGAGGTTATTCTCTCCATTTCAGTCACCCTTTTAATTAAGATACAATTATTATACCATATCCTGTCGAAAAAGTAAAGCATCAGAAAGAATCAAAATCACCTTGCGTGGCTTTGTAATCATACTCCGCCTCATCATTCTCCCGTTCCGTAAACATATCATTCACAAGTCCAATCGACAGCAGATCCAGATCTGCCATCGACAGACCCAACTGCACACAACGGAGCAGAAACAGCGGCGTCGTCATTTCCCTGTCAATCGGACGATGTTTTTTTTAGACTCCACCTGTGTTTCGATGTTCAGCCCCCACAGCTCAATCAGCTGGGGCAGGATTTCATAAATGGAGAACGTATTAAACTGCTCCAGCCATTCATCGGGAGAAGCAGGAACGGTGTCGGGGTCAGCGTGTTTCGCCATGATATAGGCGATATTCTCAAAGACCTCAAGGCTCTCGATACTGAGTTCTGAATTCTCCTCATCGCCCTCGGATACAGACTTCTGCAAAGCCGCAAAATCCTTGTAAATGTCACGCCCGAACTTCAGACGGTAAAGACGAGGCACAGCGGCACTTGCCTTGAACGGCACTTCCAGTCCGTCCACCAGAATATTTTTCTTGATTGCCATAAACGTCCCCCCTTAAGACTTTGTTGTTGTGGTAGTAGCCGCCTTTTTCTCCGAAGTATCGGGGTTATACGGCATCTTGTACCAGTTGTTGTATGTCGTTTCGTCGGTGGACTCACAGGTTTTTGCCTTCACAAGTCCCGTCGGGAGAGCCGATGCTGTCAGCGACAGCGTTTCCGTCTTGACCTCGGTGGAGTCCTCCTTGGTCTGCCCCTCCGTTGCAGGACGGCTTGCCGTGCAGCAGTAAAGCACGTGACGGATCTTGTGCTTATCGCCGCTGAATTCGAACATCAATGCAAACTGCGACGGCTCTGCGTCGTTTTTCTCCACAAGTACACCGTTATTGTCAAGGATTTCTCCCAGAATTTCGGTAGCAAATTCCGTGGTGACAAGAGCAACTTCGAGGTCACCCTCATAACCGGAATTGTTGTTGATGACATAGTAAACGCTGTCGTCGGCAAAAAAGTTCTCATTTTCGCCGTTTGCATCAATGGACAGCGATACCGCACCGGGCAGTCGTACCGATTCACCGTACACAGGCACGGTGGGAGATCCGTCAGGGTCAACACCCCACTGGATAATCTTTGCCCAGTGAACATTGTTCAGACCGAACTTGACTTTGTTTCTGTTTTTCGCCATAGCAAATTCCTCCTTATATCGTCATTTCATAAAGCACCTCATACATCTTTTCCGATGCAATCCACGCTTCTGATTTTGTAAAATATATCTCATGCTGTGTCAGCATAGCTTCGATTTCTTCCTCCAATGCAGGACTTTTCTTGTCGGTGTACAGCTCAATATCCAGCTGCTTGAAGCTGTGATATGCAATATTATCCGCCGAAAAGGTATCCTCGCCTGGGGAGAGAAACAGAAGAAAAGGCGGTGCAGGACTTTCACCCTCTGCAAAGTGGTGGTATGCAAAGGGAAGTCCCATTTCCGCCATCATTTCATTGATTTCTTCATAGGTCACGATAATTCCTCCGTAATCAGGGATTCAAGCAACTCCGCACCATGCTCCTCGGCAGGGGCGATATGCGGCTTGCCCTGCACACGACCGCCGCCACGTTTGGCATGACCTTTTTCAAGAAGATGTGCCAACTGATAACGGTTCTTTGAATGCACCATCATCTGCAAGGTATGGCTGTTTTCCTTGACCTTTTTGGCCGTCCAGCTTTTGCCGTAAGCACCTGTATCCTTCGGAGCGTTAGCGGCGATTTCCTTTTTCACCGATGTTGCTGTCTTTTTGACTGCCGTTTTCATTGCATCATCGGCAAGCTCTGCATATTCCTGCAAACCTGCCATGATTTCATCGGCAAGGTCGTCAATAGATGTCATCGTCACCGCCTGCCTTTCGTGCCTCACAAACAATCGTGAGATAGTCATTTTTCAGATAATCGGGAGTGACAGATTTGATGTCATAGACGCTCCAACGGAACAGAATTTTATGTGTAGTGGGATTTACGCACCGCAGAAAAGCACACTGCCGAACCCCGAATGACAAGGACTGAATTTCTCGTGTGACTCCTGTATTCGTGGTTTCGGCAGAGCTTTTCACGGTGACGCTTGCCCAGCAGGAATAGACCTCGTCCCATTTTGAAGTGTGATTTCCGATTTCATCAATGACGGTGCGGTTTTCAAGGAATGTGATACGCTGATTCATTCTGCTGAAATCCATTAGATAAATTCCTCCCGCTGTGCAAATAAAATAGAACGCAGGCTCATCGTCAATCCGTGATAATCGGGATTGCTCCTGTTTTCATACAGATAACCGAGTGCAAAAAGCACAGCTGTTCTTGTGGTATCTTCATAGCGTGTAAATTTTTCTTCATCCATTCTGCCTACATCTTTTACAAGACATTTTGCTGTATAGAGCAGAGAGAGGATGAGTTTGTCATCCTCCTCATAATCTATACGGAGATAATTTTTCGCCTCATCTAATGTAATCATCACATCACGCCTTTGCGGTAGAAGTGCCCTTGATCGTCAGCGTCTTTACCGCCTCGGGAAGAATCAGCTTTCCGTCCACACGCTGGGATGCGAGGAAACCGACCTGACCGTTCATCGCAAACAGTTCATTCAGACGCTTAAGAGAACGTCCCTGTCTGTCGGCAATCCAGTAATAGCTGAAATCACCGAACGCAATCGCCTTATTGCCTGCATCGGGAGTGGGTGCATAGACGGAGGTCACATAGGGACGATTGAGAATTGTGTCGGGAACACCGGCAGTGACGGACGGCTGCCAGATGTACTGACCGTTGCTGTCCTTGACCTTGCGGAGAGCCTTGACTGTCTGCTCATTCAGCACCCACACAGCCTTCTTGCGATACGGACTCTTGAGGGAGTAGAACAGCTCAATCATATCATCGAAAGTAATCGCTGCACCTGCCGTTGTCGCACCGTTTTCCGCGCCGCCTGTGGCAGCAAAAATGCCAGTAGGCTTGCCCTTACCGTCACCAATGAGGAACGCCTCTTCTTCCTTTGTACCGATTCTGCGTGCAAATTCCTTTGCAATGTAGGACGGCAGGTCGAATACGGAATCGTTCAGAAGTTCCTCGGAAATCTTGATAGCAGTGCCGACCTTGTAGGCGGAAAGTGCGATCTGACCGAAAGCGTCATCGGAGAGGGTATAAGCTTCTTCTTCCTCCATCCAGACTGCCTCGCCCTTCTGGGTAATGACGGGAATTTTTCTGTCGCCATGTGCTGTCTGAATTCTTGTGGCAAGAGGACGGAATACATTCTCTTCTTCAAGTGCTGCAATGAGCTTCTTTTCAAACTCATCCGGCACGAGATAACCGCCCTCTGTATCCTCGCCGATCTGGAGAGCGTTTCTCACATCCGCAAAATTGCGGTTGCGGACATTGTTCCAGAACGCCTTGCTGTATTCAGCAGTTGCAGTAGAGGGCATTTCGGGAGTGTCGATGTGGGCGCCGGGAGTGGTGACAACCGGCGTTGTGGTCGCAGCACTCATTTCACGGGCAAGCTTCTCCTGACGCTCAAGGCGGTCAATTTCCTTGCCGAGATCAACAATCTGCTGTTCCATGGCATCGTAGGTCTTGCCGTCCTCCTCGGAGAGCAGACCGCTTGCGTTTCTCTTAGAATCGAGGAAATCACGGGCAGTATCCCATGCATTCGCTCTCTTTTCTCTCAGTTCCTGAATCGTCATAATATCAACCTCCATTAATTTCTGTTGAGCAGAGCCAGACGCTTGTCCAGCTGTGCAATGGGTACGGATTTATCACACGCAGAAATTTTCTGCATGAAAGAAGCCGCAGTGTGGGACGGTGTGTACATCATGGACGCTGCATCCCTCTGCGGCTTTTTCTCATTTTCATCATCGGCGGAATCTTCATCCTCTTCGGATTCCTCTGTTTCTTCGGGAGAATCCTCCTGTTCAGTCTCTTCCTCCACAGACTGCTTTTCTTTTGCAAACAAAATACCGTCCACAAAACCAAGCTGCAATGCCTTTTTCGCATTCAGCCATGTTTCCTCCGACATCATTTTAGCAATCTTCGCACGGCTGAGATGGCATTTCTCCTCATAGGCATTGATGATGGATTCCTTGACTTCATCCAGAAGTTCAATTGCCTTTTCCATATCTGCCTTATTGCCTGACGCAAAACAGGCAGGGTCGTGGATCATCAGCATTGCGGTCGGTGCAATCAAGGTTTCATCACCAGCCATTGCTACAACCGATGCAGCGGACGCAGCCAGAGCATTGATCTTCACAGTGACCTTACCTTTGTGATTGCGGAGCATTGTGTAAATCTGCGATGCAGCAAACACATCTCCGCCAGGGCTATTCAGCCAGACTGTAAGATCACCCTTCACCTTACTCAGCTCATCACGGAACAGGGCTGGCGTGACTTCATCGCCGAACCATGTGTCTTCCGAAATAGGTCCGTTAAACAGAAGCTCAGTTTCAGCTGTTTCTTCGTTTTTTACGAAATTCCAGAATTTCTTCATTGTGTAGTATCCTCCTTTGTTTCAGTTTTTTGGTATGCAATTCCTGCATCAGAAAGTCGGCTCATGGAACCATTGACCAGATACAAATTACCGCCATCTTCATCGGGTATCATATTCATATCCTCCAGCTCACGAATATCGTTCGCCGACATCCACCCGTTCTGACGGGCAGTCGCATAGCCACTCATACGGCTTGCATAATCGCCACGTAGCAGACCTTCCACATTGAATTTAATAAAATACCGTCCCTTTTCCGAATCCGAAAGCAACGCTTTCATCAGCGACTGCTCCCAACGAATCAGCCACGGGTCAAGGGTGTATTTCACGAACTCCAATGACAGATGCTCGATATTGCTGAAAGTGGCATGGTCAAGGTCGCCGATCATATGCAGCGGCACACGGTACAGCCTTGCAATCTCCTCAATCTGAAACTTCCTAGTTTCCAAGAACTGTGCTTCATTGTTCGGAATGGATATGGGTGTGTACTTCATGCCTTCTTCCAAAATTGCTGTCTTGTGGGCATTTCCGCTTCCGTATGCCCTGTGCCATGCCTCACGGACACGCTCCGGATTCTTGATAACTCCCGGATGTTCCAACACCGCTGACGGCGATGCACCATTGGCAAAGAATGATGCACCGTATTCATCGCAGGCAACCGCAAGACCGATTGCATTTTTCGCCATTGCAATGGGAGAATATCCAACCAGACCGTCGAATCCCAAGCCAGGAATATGCAATACCTGTTCCGCAGGAAGAATAATTTCACCTTGTTCCTTGAAGTTCGGGTTCTGCTCATCATAGCGACTGTACTTGTAAATGAGCCTGTTACGCTCATCACGGTCAACTTTAATCTTATCCGGCATTAGCGGATACAGTCCAATGACTTCACCACGACCGTTGCGGATAATCTGTGCGTAGGCATTGCCGTAAATCAGCAGGTGGGACATCAGCGTTTCACGGAATATAAACGATGTCATTTCAGGATTCGGCTGGTCGTGGAGCAAAAAATATAGTGGGTGCTTCGGCACTCGCTCTTTTCCCTTGTCGGTGTATTCGTAAACGTGCAGCGGCAGCTGTGCGATAGCTTCGGACAGTACCCTCACACAGGCGTAAACGGCAATCTGCTGCATTGCCGTGCGGTCGTTGACACTCTTTCCGGCAGTGCTTCTGCCGAAGAAGTAGGTGTAGCTAGGGCTGTCGTAGCTATTCTGAGGCTTATCTCGGCTTTTGAAAAGTCCTTTAAAAATGCTCATGGGATCAACTCCTTTCAAGGCATGAAAAAAGGAACCTCACTGAGGCTCCTTTAAAGCTTATTATTTGTCATACGTAAAAATTGGAGAAGTGGCACCGTGTGGGGATGCAAGCTTTCCAAAACTTCTGCCTAAGAATTCAGTGTATTTGTCGGCTGATTCAATAGTAACTATATTGACTTTATAGCGTGTTTTTCCTTTTTCCTTTTGCGGAGGAATGACTTCCAAATTTGATGAAATTCTATATAATTTACGAAAAATCGACCTGTATACAACACAAATATAAAGAGGCAATTCTCTACCTTCTTTCGTAACTATTTGATGTGAAAGAAAAAAGTCTTTAATCTTAGTTTCGGAATCAACTGCATTAAAAAGAGTTTGATTACTGAAAGGAAATCTATATACTAATACTTTATCCGCAGGGTCGAAAATATCATATGTGATTGAATCATTGCAGAAAAAAGCATCTATCTCATCTACTGTCATAGCTCGCTTAGGAAAGCCATGTCCAACCTGTGAATTATGAATCCCAATATTGGATAGTTTAGCAAGATTTATTAGAGCATTTTCTGCATGAAACGCTATTGTTTGCCCTAATATCTTAGACGAGTTTTCCATCTGACAATCGAGAATATATTTTTCTATAATTCCACCTTCTGATAATATTCTTGAAATTTCTATACCTTTCTCAGTAAAATCGGAGTAATTCTTATTCTCGTGATCAAATACCCGATCATCACGACCTTCTCCAATGTAAATCACATTTCTTTGTCCATCCATGACCGAGCATAGACAATACACATAATTTCCAAGAGCTTTTTTTGTTTCCTCAGAGAATTTATCTATTGGCATAACAATCGCCTCCCAGTGATAATTATACACTATTTGATGGAGTGTGTCAATTTATGCGAGTAGAAGTCCCTCTGTCTAGAAGAGCTACCTTCTTTTTCAGATGTCGCAATATACACTACAAAACCAACAATTCCCTTTCATCATAAATGCTGTCGCCCGTGTCGTTTCCGCAGCGGATTGCACGGTCAAGAGCCATAATTAGGGCCACCGCACCGTCAATCTTCTCCGTGGATTTTTCCTTGTCGGGCTTGATGTTTCCGGCAGGGTCACGCTTGATGAAAATATTATCCATCATCCACCGCAGCACCGGATGACCGCCGTGGGCAATCATTTTGTTGAGCGTCAGACGCATCAGTTCCTTGGTCGGTGGGGACATATCCTTGTAACCCTGCCCGAACTGCACCATCGTGAAGCCCAGACCCTCAAGGTTCTGCGACATCTGCACGGCACCCCAACGGTCAAAGGCGATTTCACGGATATTGAAACGCTGTCCCAGTTCTTCGATGAAATTCTCGATAAAGCCGTAATGCATAACATTGCCCTCG
>CALFMA010000144.1 GCA_937880065.1 uncultured Ruminococcus sp. | reverse complement strand
ATTCCTCTTGTAGCCGCTGCATTCAGATACTCGTTGTACATTCTGTCGAATGCACCCTTGTTTAAAATAGCTATATCCTCAACAAAAGCTTCCTCGGCATTTGATATTCCGAAATTGTGAATCTGCGGATATAAAAGCTGGTCGGGACCTGTTCCCACAAAGCCGTATTTGCTTATCAAATCCCCTGTTTTACGTGACATATAATAATACACATCTGCTGTATTGTCAATGTCTACAAGATCTGAATCAAAATCACCGCTTGAATTAAGACGCATATAGCTGTCGGCAAACCACAGAATTCTGCCGTCATACAGGCGATAGCTGTCGATATTTCCCACAACTCCGCAGTTGACGATTACCACAGCAGCCACCGCAGGGACGATAATTCCCAGAATTGACAGGAGATTTTTCTTGGGAGCTTTTAAAGCGAGGATTATTATAATTCCAGCCACAGCCGCAAGAGCAGTTCCGCATATGCCAACCAAGGAATAAGTAAACATATTCACAAAAGAGAAAAGACATATTGAACAAATGCAGAGGATTTTCGATTTTTTGCCCTCAAAAAGAACAAGTCCGCATATTGCCGCCGTAATTGATATGCTGAGAATCATTGCAAGGAAAATCGGTGACTGTGCAAATCCCGATGCCGCATTAATCTTAATTTTCAGAGAAACCCACGCATAATCGCTGATTTTTCCCATAAACACCTGCACAACTCCCACAATTGCGTTTATCAGACCATTTGCAAGTATGCCCCATATGAGGTTGATACGTGCCTTTTCCGTATTAATGCAGGCAGCTGTCAGAAATATGCAGCCATAAAACATAAGTGCCAGCAAGCCCTCTCCTCTGCCGGGATAGCCGTTGAGGGATACAAGGACATCATAGGAATTTATCATTGAAATAACGCCCCACACAAGGGAAAATCCCATTGCTGCGGCAGGTATCGCAATTCTCTTGCTGACATATTTTTTCATTGCACCAATGAGGGCAAGAACCATACAAATTATTCCTCCGACAGTCAGACCTGCGGACGAAATGTTATAAATTTTAATTCCGCTTATAACGGGAATTGCCGTAGAAATAGACGAAAGAATTATTGTGGCAATTAATCCCCACGAAGCAAGCTTTGAATATTTCTCCTCCGTCATATTCAGAATAAAATTTGATTTTTCCGATGAGTTAAACAGCTGTTTTGCCATTTTATTTTCCTCCTACAAAAAACTGCGGATGCCTTGACATCCGCAGTAATTCTTTAAGCAATACCGCACAAATTCTATGCCGTTCCGCCTTATTTTGCGTAATCTGTAACTCTGCTCTCTCTGATGAGATTAACCTTGATCTGTCCCGGATAATCCATTTCAGCCTCAATCTGCTGTGCAATCTGTCTTGCAACAAGCACCATTTTCTCATCGTTGATAACTTCTGGAACAACCATAATTCTGACTTCTCTGCCTGCCTGTACTGCAAAGCATTTTTCAACGCCGTTATATGAAGTACAGATTTCTTCAAGCTTCTGAAGTCGCTTGATGTAGCTCTCATAGTTTTCGCTTCTTGCGGCAGGTCTTGCAGCGGATATTGCGTCAGCTGCCTGAACGATACAAGCGATAACCGTCTTAGGTTCAACATCGTTATGGTGTGCCTCTACAGCGTGAATAACTACAGCATTCTCGTTGTACTTCTTACATACGTCAACACCTATCTGAACGTGTGAGCCTTCAATTTCATAGCTCAGCGCCTTACCGATGTCGTGAAGCAGACCCGCTCTTGCACCTGCACGCTCGTTGAGAGAGAAAAATCTGCAGAGTTTATAATTGTAATAGGAAACATTCAG
>CALFMA010000143.1 GCA_937880065.1 uncultured Ruminococcus sp. | reverse complement strand
AGGAATAGAGCAAGGTAAAATTTTGATGGTTGTTTCTTTGATGAAAGATGGCTATATTACAAAGGACGGCGCAAGAATTATGTTTGAAACCGTTGTTGATATCAAGACTCCCAAGCAGGACCTTTTCCTTGAAGCTGACGAGGAAAATCTTGACGGTCTTAACTTCCTCACAAACCAGAATATGTCCGTAGTAAACCGCAAGGCGTTCGAGGGTACAGTTCTTGCTCACACAGAGGGCGGCGTTCCAAATATGATTCTTGAGCTTGCTGATACAACTGAGGAAAGCGTTGGATATATGATTTACTTCTTCGAGAAGGCTTGCGCTGTTTCAGGTTATGTTCTCGGCGTTAATCCTTTCAATCAGCCCGGTGTTGAGAGCTACAAGTCAAATATGTTCGCTCTCCTCGGCAAGCCCGGCTATGAGGGTGCAAAGGCTGAATTAGAGGCTAAATTAGGCTAAAATCGGCTGTGCAGCTTTTGCATTGCTGATTTGTGGGAGTTCCGTGAGAAATGAAAAACAATTCTTCTGCGGAAAGTTCCCGATATAAGAAACAATAAATCTCTCCGCCTTAAAGCGGGGAAAGGAGAAAAAATATGATTAAGCTTATTACAGGAAAAAAAGGTACAGGAAAAACAAAAATAATCATCGACCAGATCAACGAGGCAGTTAAATCCACAAACGGAAATATTGTTTGCATCGAAAAAGGCGATAACATCAGACGTTCTATCAGCTACAAGGTAAGATGGTGTGACGTTGAGCAGTTCGGCGTTGAGGGTATGGATTCTTTCTATGGCTTCGTAGCTGGTATGCTCGCAGGCAATTATGATATAAAGGACATTTTTGTTGACGGTATCTTCAAGATCGTTGGCAGAGATTACGAGTGCTTCGGCAAGATGCTCGAAAAGCTTGACAAGCTCACAGGTGATGATTCTGTAATTACATTTACAGTTTCTGCTGATGAGGCTGAACTTTCCGAGAACGTAAAGCAGTTCATCAAGTAATCGCTGATTTTCAATGAAATTTTTCCGTTATCTCTTGACATACGGAAAAAAATAGTGTATAATATATTTTGTAATGCTTTGAAGGATTTTTTAGTATGATAATTAATTTAAAGCAGCTTTTCAGCATCACAGGTGAGTCAAAGGATTTTGACTATGAAATCGGAAGCGAGGAACTTTCGGGAATTAAGGGCTGTAGTTTCAGTTCGCCGATTTCCGTAAAGGGCAGAATTTATAATAAGGCAGGCGTTGTCTATTTAAAGTACAACCTCTCCTTTTCTATGAACAGCCAATGTGACCGATGCCTGAAAGAAATGGATATTCCATATTCTTTCGACTGTGACCATATTGTTGTTCCCTCTGTAAGCGGCGATAATGATGAATATATCGTGGCTGACGGTGAGAACCTTGAGCTGAATGAAATTGCAGTAACCGATATGCTGCTTCAGATACCCACAAAAACGCTTTGCAGCGAAGATTGCAAGGGTTTGTGTATGGTGTGCGGAGCTGATTTGAATGAGGGCGACTGCGAACATCAAATATCCGAGTCGTGAGACTCTTATAAGGAGGTGCCAACATGGCTGTACCAAAGAGAAAAACTTCTAAGGCAAGACGTGATAAAAGACGTTCTGCTGTTTGGAAGCTCGATACACCTGCAATGTCCAAGTGCGATAACTGCGGTGCTATTAAGGCTCCCCACAAGGTTTGCAAGAACTGTGGATTCTACAAGGGCGTTAAGGTTTTAAATCTGGATGAAGAATAATCAATTTCAGATACGAGGAGGAGAGGAGGCATAGTCTTCTCTCCTTTTTACGTTATTTACAGGAGGGTTATAATTGGTACCGATAAAATCAGTAATAAGCGGCTCTCCTGCTTCGGATTGCGGCATTGCAGAGGGCGATATTCTTGTATCCGTCAACGGCGAGATAATCAACGATGTGTTGGATTATATGTATTATTCCGCTGATGTCAATGTGGAAATCGTTGTTCTGAGAAATGGCGATGAGATGAAATTTATCGCCCATAAGGACGAATATGACGATTTAGGACTTGAATTCGACACATTTCTTATGGACAGCAAGCGTAGATGCTCCAATAAGTGCGTTTTCTGCTTTATTGACCAGATGCCGCCGAATATGCGTGAAACCCTTTATTTCAAGGACGATGACGCAAGACTTTCTTTTTTGCAGGGAAATTATGTCACCCTTACCAATTTAAAGGACGAGGACATTGACCGCATTATAAAAATGAAGCTTAACATAAATGTTTCGGTTCATACAACAAATCCGGAACTCCGTGTTAAGATGATGGGCAACAGATTTGCAGGGGAAAAGCTGAAATATATCCGCAGACTTGCGGAAAACGGAATAAGCCTTAACTGCCAGATTGTCTGCTGTCCCGATTTGAACGATGGCGAGGAATTAAGGCGTACTCTCCGTGATTTAGGGGAACTTATGCCGAATATCAGCAGTCTTGCCGTTGTTCCCGTGGGAGTTACAAAATTCCGTGAAAATTTATATCCGCTGAAAACCTTTGACAAAACAGGGGCAGGGGAAACCATTGATATTATCGAGGAATTCCAGAATGAATTCCTTGAAAAATACGGCACACGTGCTGTATTTCCCTCTGATGAGTTTTTCCTTACGGCAGAACGGGAACTGCCTGAAATGGACTATTATGAGGATTTTCCGCAATTTGAAAACGGCGTAGGAATGCTCCGTTCTCTTATTGATGAATTTGAAAATGCCCTTGAAGGGGCTGAATATGACGGCGGTGAACGACATATCACCGTGGCAACAGGTTATTGCCCTTATCCCGTGATTAAGGGACTTTGCGAAAAGGCTGAAAACAAATTCAGCGGATTAAAAATTGATGTTATGCCGATACGAAACGACTTTTTCGGCAATACTATAACTGTAACGGGACTTATAACAGCTACAGACCTTATATCTCAGCTGAAAGGCAGAGATAACGGCACAGAGCTGCTTATTTCCCAATCTATGCTTATGCAGAACAGCGATATTTTCCTTGACGATAAGACTGTATCGGATGTGGAAAATGCGCTTGATATAAAGATAAAGACAACCCTGAATGACGGCTACGACTTGCTTGACGCTATTCTGGGAATATAAGGGATTGAAAGGAGATACTGATTTATGGCTTTACCAATAGTTGCAGTTGTTGGACGTCCTAATGTGGGAAAATCAACGCTGTTCAACAAGCTTATCGGTCAGCGATTGTCTATCGTGGAGGATACTCCCGGTGTAACTCGTGACCGTATATATTCAAAATGTGAGTGGCGTGACAAGCAGTTTATGGTTGTTGATACGGGAGGTATCGAGCCTGACAGCAATGACGTAATTCTTGCACAGATGCGTCGTCAGTCACAGCTTGCAATTGACAAGGCTGATGTAATTATTCTTGTTACGGATATTCGCTGCGGAGTTACAGCCGACGACTATGCCGTTGCTGATATGCTTCAGAAAAGCGGAAAACCTGTTGTTCTCTGCGTAAATAAGGTGGACAATCTCGGTGAACCGCCGCTGGAACTTTATGAGTTCTATAACTTGGGACTGGGCGAGCCTTATCCCGTTTCCTCCGTACACGGTCACGGAACAGGTGATATGCTTGACGAGGTTTATAAGCTTCTTCCAAGCGGTGAAACAGAGGATTATGATGACGAATACATCAAGGTTGCAGTAATCGGAAAGCCAAATGCAGGTAAATCTTCACTTATCAATAAAATTGCAGGTGAGGAAAGGGTAATCGTTTCCGATATTGCAGGAACAACCCGTGATTCAACGGATACTGTCATTGAAAATGAATACGGTAAATTCGTATTCATCGACACAGCAGGAATCCGCAAAAAGTCAAAGGTAACTGAAAAAATCGAGCATTACAGCGTTCTGAGAGCATATATGGCGGTTGACCGGTCAGATGTGTGCGTAATTATGCTTGATGCTACAGAGGGCTTTACAGAGCAGGATTCCAAGGTTGCGGGATATGCCCACGAACAGGGAAAAGCCTGCGTTGTAGCCGTTAATAAGTGGGATTTGGTTGAAAAGGACGACAAGACAATGCAGGAATTCCGCACAAAGCTTGAAAATGATTTCAGCTTTATGTCATACGTTCCTTTCGTATTTATATCCGCAAAAACAGGTCAGCGTATCAATAAGCTGTATGAGCTTATAAAATATACCAACGACCAGAACAGTATGAGAATATCAACAGGAATGTTAAACGATGTTCTTGCATATGCTACTACAAGGGTGCAGCCTCCCTCGGATAAGGGTAAGCGTCTGAAAATTTACTATATGACACAGCCCTCAACGAAGCCGCCCACCTTTGTAACATTTGTTAACAAAGCAGATCTTTTCCATTTTTCTTACAGAAGATATATTGAAAATCAGATCCGTTCAACATTCGGCTTAGAGGGAACTCCCGTCCGTTTTGTTGTACGTGAAAGAGGAGGTAACGATAAATAATGAAAGTTTTATTAGCATTGCTTATAGCCGCTGCACTTGGCTATTTCTTGGGAAGTCTTAATTTTTCCATAATCGTTGTAAAGCTTATGAAGGGCAGAGATATCAGAACAGTAGGAAGCAGAAATGCAGGTCTTACAAATACCTACCGCTGTTTCGGTCCTCAGTGTGCGGCATTGACTCTTATTGGCGACCTTGCCAAGGGTATTGTAGCTGTTCTTCTTTCACAGCTTTTTGCAAGTATGCTTAAAGTGGGATTTGCCCCTGACAATGAAGTGAAATATATCGGCTTTATTGCAGGATTTTTCGCAATTCTCGGTCATGTTTTCCCCATTTACTACGGATTCAAGGGCGGAAAGGGAGTTCTTGTAGGTGTTGCGTCATTCCTCCCCATTGACCCCAGAGTATTCTTTGCACTTCTCATTGTATTTATTGTAATACTTTCAATTTCAAAATACGTTTCTGTTTCTTCTATTCTTGGAGCATTCTACTCACCTATAGCCATATTCCTTATGTCACTTTGGGTTGACGGTGAAAAATTCGGCAGAAGTCTGCTTTACTTGCTTTTGTGCTTACCTATGGCGGTAATGGTTGTATATATGCACCGTTCAAATATGGAACGCTACATGGAAGGTACTGAATCAAAGTTTACATTTAAATTCAATAAATAATATCAACTATTTTTGACGGAAAGGGTGGTATATCAATGGCGAATATAGTAATTCTCGGTTCGGGAGGATTTGGTCTTAGTCTTGCCATTACGGCATTCAAGACAGGTAAACACGAAGTTACGGTATGGTCAAAATTTCAGGAGGAAATTGATGAAATCCGTCTGAAAGGCGAGCATATCCACAAGCTTCCGGGAGTAGCAATTCCCCCTGAAATTCATCTTACAAGCGATATTTCCTGTATAAGCGGCTGTGATATTCTCATATTCGGTATACCCTCAAGCTTCCTCCGTTCTGTTGCACAGCTTGCAAAGCCATATGTTACAAAGGATATGGTAGTTGTAAATTCAGGCAAGGGAATAGAGGAGGGCAGCTTGAAACTTCTCAGTCAGGTTATCAAGGAGGAACTTGGAACTGAAAAGTTTGTAGTTCTTTCGGGACCGTCCCACGCTGAGGAAGTTGCCCGTTCAATCCCTACAGCTATTGTAGCGGCTTCCGAGGATAAGGAGGCGGCACGATATATACAGGAACAGCTGGGCAGCGATAAACTGCGAATTTACCTTAATGATGATGTAATCGGCTGCGAACTTGGCGGAGCGTTGAAAAATATAATCGCTCTTTGCTGTGGAATCTGTCTTGGAATGGGTTACGGCGATAACACAAAGGCGGCACTTATGACAAGAGGAATCCACGAGATTATGCGTCTTGGAGTTGCCGCAGGTGCCGATATTATTACATTTGGCGGACTTACGGGACTGGGCGACCTTATAGTGACCTGCACAAGCCTGCACAGCAGAAATGCAAGGGCAGGAAAGCTTATTGGCGAGGGCATGGAGCCTGCTGAGGCTGTCCGTCAGGTAGGTACCGTTGAGGGTTACTGGTGCTGTCATACAGCCTATGAGCTTGCAAAAAAGCTTGGCGTAGAAATGCCGATTACAGAACAGCTTAATGAAGTTCTGTTCAATGGCGGAAAAGTACAGGACGCTATGGCGAAGCTTATGGGCAGACCTATGATATATGAGTATGACGAAATTATTTCAGGCTAAGGAGGAAATATATGACTGAAATTCGTGAGTACAGAGGACATATAAGAAACTGGAGGGAGCTTTGCACAGAGCTTGGCATTGACAGCAATCTCGACAGAGAAAGCCGTGAAAATGCGATTATAATTGCTGCCTATGAAAAATGGGGCAAGGATATGGGCGAACATCTTTACGGAATGTTTGCATTCTGCCTTTGGGACGGCGAAAAGCTTTTTGCAATGCGTGACCATTTTGGTACAAAGCCATTTTTCTATTATGTAACAGATGAGGGGAATCTCCTTTGTAGCGGTTCAATCCGCCATATTATT
>CALFMA010000142.1 GCA_937880065.1 uncultured Ruminococcus sp. | reverse complement strand
CTGACGGCGGCAGACCTGCTACTGACCATATGCTTACAATCCCCATGGCAAAGGAACTGTGCATGATTCAGCGTACAGAAATTGGAAGAAAATTCCGTCAGTACTTTATTTCCGTTGAAGAAGCATGGAACAGTCCTGAAATGGTAATGCAGAGAGCGTTGACCATTGCAAATGACCGTGTAAAGGCATTACAGCTTTCTGTGTCACAGCTTACTGTTGAGAATCAGATTATGCAGCCGAAAGCAGAATATTTTGATGAGTTGGTAGACAGAAATCTGCTTACAGGTATCCGTGACACCGCAAAGGAACTGCATATCAGACAAAATGATTTTGTGACCTTCCTGCTGGACAAGAAGTATCTCTATCGCAATAAGAAGGGAAAGCTCCTGCCTTACGCACAGCATATGAACAGCGGACTGTTTGAACTAAAGGAATTCGTCAATCAGAAAACGGGTTATACCGATACACAAACGTTGATTACGCCAAAGGGCAAAGAAACCTTTCGACTGCTGCTTATTTGAGGTGCATTATGAAAGAACTTGAAATTGACATTGAAACCCAAAGTGACCGTGATATCAAGAAATGCGGTGTTTATGCTTATGCAGACTCACCGCACTTTGCGGTTACGCTTTTCTCTGTATCGGTAGACGGAGGTGTAGTGCAGCTTTATGACCTGACAGCAGGTGATGTAATTCCCGATGAGATTCTGAATGCACTGGTAGATGAAAGCATCATCAAACGTGCCTTTAATGTGCAGTTTGAAAGAGTGTGCTTATCAAAATATCTGCATGTGCATTATCCTGAAATCTTCAGCGGATACAGTATAAATGAAGATACCGTTCATGATTATCTCAATCCTCGCAGTTGGCATTGTACTATGATTCATGCACGATATTTAGGACTGCCGTCCTCTCTGGCACAGGTTGGCGAGGTGCTGAAACTTCAGCAGCAGAAGTTGAACGAGGGAAAGGCACTTATTAAATTCTTCTGTGTGCCTTATGATTACGAAAACGGCGTACCGCTTTTTCACAATCCTGCCAATTATCCCGAAAAGTGGGAACTTTTCAAGAAATACAACATCTGTGACGTTGAATCGGAACTGGAGATTGACAGACGACTTTCAAAATATCCCGTTCCCGATAACATCTGGGAAGAATTTTATCTCGACCAAGAGATTAACGATAGAGGTATTGCGGTGGACATGGAATTTGTAGAAGCCGCACTCATGCTTGACGGACAGGCAAAGGCAAAGTTATCAGCGGATATGCGGAGGCTCACAGGGATTGATAACCCCAATTCCGTGTATCAACTGCTTGATTGGTTGGATAAACAGGGCTATGCGTCAGATACGCTTGATAAGGCAAAAGTAAAGGAAATGCTGAAAATGGCAAAAGAGCCTGTGAAAACCGTTCTTGAAATCCGTCAACAGCTTTCCAAATCATCCGTCAAAAAATATACAGCTATGCAAACAGCTGTCTGCTCCGACCAAAGGGCAAGAGGAATGTTCAGCTTTTATGGTGCGAACCGTACAGGACGGTTCAGCGGAAAAATTATTCAGCTGCAAAATCTGCCCCAGAATCACATTCCCGACCTTACGGATGCTCGAAATACTGTGAAATACGGCTATTATGATGAAGTGGAAATGCTCTATGACGATGTGCCGGATACGCTGTCACAGCTGATAAGAACTGCCTTTGTTCCCCGAAAGGGATACAAGTTTGTTGTAGCGGACTTTTCCGCTATTGAAGCTCGTGTCATTGCATGGCTTGCAAAGGAGCAGTGGAGAATGGATGTATTCCGTGACGGCGGTGATATTTACTGTGCGTCCGCTTCACATATGTTCGGTGTTCCCGTTGAGAAGCATGGTGTCAATGCTCATCTTAGGCAGAAAGGCAAAGTTGCGGAATTGGCGTGTGGTTATGGCGGCTCTGTCGGTGCGATGAAAGCCATGGGCGGTTCGGAAATGGGACTATCGGATGCAGAACTGAAACAGATTGTGGACGACTGGCGTGCAGCTTCTCCCCATATTGTTGACCTGTGGTGGTCTGTAGACTGTGCCGTCAAAAAGGCGGTCAAGGAGAAAACGACAACCGCAACTCACGGTATCCGCTTTATTTATGAAAAGGGATTCCTGTTTATTGAACTGCCATCGAGCAGACGGCTTGCCTATGTTAAGCCGAAAATTGGTGAAAACAAGTTCGGCGGTGAGTCCGTTTACTACAGAGGTATTGGTGCAAATAAGAAGTGGGACTGGTTGGAAAGCTACGGTCCGAAGTTCGTGGAGAATATTGTTCAGGCAATCGCTCGTGATCTTCTGTTCTATGCCTTGCAGACTCTTTCTCACTGTTTTATCGTTGCTCATGTACACGATGAAATCATCATTGAAGCGGACAAGCGTATGTCTGTAGCGGCAGTCTGCGAACAGATGGCAAGGACACCTGCATGGGCAAAGGGAATGTTGCTCAATGCAGATGGATATGAATGTGAATACTACAAAAAGGACTGATAACATGGCTAATTTATATAACGCTGAAGGCTATTTCTCTCCAACGGAGCATGAAGCCTTCACCCGAATTGAAAAGGAGGAACGTGCGGCGGCGAAAGCTGCTGCATTCCGTCCCATCGTTTACATCTGTTCTCCCCATGCGGGAGATGTAGAAAGAAATCCAGAAAATGCAAGACGCTACAGCCGATATGCGGTAGAACAGCATTGTGTTCCGATTACACCGCATATCTACTTTACGCAGTTTATGAATGACAATATCCCCGATGAACGTGACATTGCTATTTTCATGAATTGGGTGCTGATGAGTAAGTGTGCGGAGCTATAGGTGTTTGGTACTATTATCTCAAAAGGAATGCAGGCAGAAATTGACCGTGCAAAGCGTAAGCATATGAAGATTCGATATTTTACAGAAAATCTGGAGGAAAAGGTATGAAATTCACCCTGTATACTGCCGATTGTGTCGGCAATGAAAAGAATACACTCTATCCGTACCAAAAGGTCATCACTTCAGAAGCGGATCTGAAGAAGGCGGTTGCTACCGACCATGTGTGTGCCTTATATGACCATTTCTCACGCAGCGATGCCAATTTTCAACTATCCGATGTTGTGCCGATGGATTGTGATAATGACCATTCTGACAATCCCGATGATTGGATGACAGCTGAAAAGTTGTCGGTACTGCTGTCGGATGTTGCATTTGCCATTACATACAGTCGTCATCATAATCTGCCGAAAGGCACTGTATCGGCAAGACCACGGTTTCATGTGTTCTTCCCTACCTGTGCCTGCAAGGGTGCAGGTATCCACAAATCCGTTAAAGTTCGTATATTTAAGGAACTGCCATTCTTTGATGGCAATGCCCTTGATGCTTCACGTTTTTTGTTTGGTGCAAAGGGCGATGTATTATGGCATGAGGGCAGTCTGACCATTGAGGACTGGCTTCTTCTCATGAAACAGAACCGCAGTATACCAGAAGGACAGCGTAACAGCACCATGTCACGCATGGCGGGCAGGCTTGTCAAGCGTTTCGGTGTGACGGAAGAAGCACATGAGAAGTTTCTCGAAAAGGCTTCTGAATGCGAACCGCCTCTCTCCGATGAAGAACTGGAAACCATCTGGAATAGTGCCTGCAAGTTTGGTAAAAAGGTCACTACACAGGAGGGTTATGTGCCACCCGACCAGTATGGCAATAGTCCTCTTATCCCCGATGATTTCTCTGATGTTGGTGAAGCGCGCACGTTTGTGGAGGCTTTTGGGGATGAAATTGTGTTTACGATTGCGACCAATTATCTTCGCTATAACGGTATCTACTGGGAGGAATCGGAACAAGCAGCGGTGATGGCGATGATTGAACACACGGATGCACAGCTTGCGGATGCGGAACAGAAAATAGAGGAATATTTGTCTGCCTTGGAGTGTCTGGGTGTCCCTTGCTTGCTTGCAAAAGCAGGCGGCAAAAAGTTTAGGGACAACTTGAATCCTGAACAGCTTTCAGCCTATGGACAGTTTCAGTTTTCCGATGTGTATCACAGCTTTGTGATGAAATATCGACATATCCGCAGTCTGAATAACGCCCTCGATGCGGCAAAGCCCTTGGTACTTCGTCATCCTGAACAGCTTGACAGGAATCCGTTTTTGCTGAACACCCCCGGCGGCACTTATGACCTGTCAAAGGGAATTGAAGGCTGGAAAGCAACAGATCCTGCTGACCTCTTAACCAAGGTGACAGCGGTTGTGCCGAATGAGGATGGCAGACAAATTTGGGAAGAAGCCTTACAGGTATTTTTTTGCGGTGATCAGAGCTTAATTGAGTATGTACAGATGATCTGTGGCCTGTGTTTGATTGGTAAGGTGTATGTGGAGTCTATGATTATTGCTTATGGTGATGGCAGGAACGGCAAGTCCACGTTTTGGAATGTGATTTATAAGGTTCTCGGCAGTTATAGCGGAAATATCTCTGCCGATGCGCTGACTGTTAACTGCAAACGTAATGTCAAACCCGAAATGGCAGAACTTAAGGGGAAGCGTCTGATTATTGCTGCCGAGCTGCAGGAGGGAATGAGGCTTAATACCTCAGTGGTAAAACAACTGTGTTCCACCGATCCCATTTTTGCGGAGAAGAAATTCAAAGCACCATTCTCTTTTGAACCGAGCCACACCCTTGTGCTGTACACCAATCATCTGCCGAAAGTGTCGGCTTCCGATGACGGTACATGGCGCAGATTGATTGTCATTCCATTTCAAGCAAAAATCCAAGGGCAGGAGGACATTAAGAATTATACACAGTACCTTATTGACAATGCAGGCGGTGCGGTACTTTCGTGGTTAATTGAGGGTGCTATGAAAGTTGTGGCTGCCGATTTCAAGGTAGACCGCCCCCAGTGCGTGTTGGATGCAATTGGTGCGTACCGTGAAGGCAATGACTGGCTGGGAACATTCATCAATGACTGCTGTGAGGTGGACAAGTCCTATCAGGAGAAGTCCGGAGAGCTGTATAAGCGTTACCGTGAGTATTGTACGGAGAACGGCGAGTATGTCCGCAGTACATCAGATTTCTATAATGCGTTGGAGCAATCAGGATATAAGCGGAAGAAGCTGAACAGCGGAATTGTCATCTACGGGCTTCAAATTCGACTGGAATTTCTGGATTGACCTGCACTTTCATCATTAAAAAACAACGTAAAATAGGGAAAGTGCAGGTCGGTGAAACTCATATCCTAACCTTACGCAGGCGAGAAAAAAGAGAAATTTTCTTCCTATAGAAAGGTTTGTATATGACATTCACCGACCTGCACCTTTTTCCCAGAAAGGGCTATTCTATGCGAGAAAAAGACATTGAGCAGAAATTATTGACGGCGGTCAAGGCTTATGGCGGTGTCTGCTGGAAGTTTACCTCTCTCGGAACAGCAGGCGTACCCGACCGCATTGTATTGATGCCACACGGCAGAATCGCTTTTGTGGAAGTGAAAGCACCGAGAAAACAGCCACGGCCATTGCAGCTTGCACGTCACAGACTACTTCGGGAACTTGGCTTTCGGGTGTATGTTCTTGACCATCCCGATCAGATTGGAGGGATTATTGATGAAATACAAGCCACATGACTACCAGAAATATGCCATCGATTTTATTGAAACACATCCACAAGCCGCTGTTCTTCTTGAATGCGGACTTGGTAAGACCAGCATCACGCTGACGGCACTGAATAACTTGCTGTTTGACCATTTTGAGATACGAAAGGTGTTGATCATTGCTCCCATCCGAGTCTGTCGGAATAGCTGGCCCGATGAAATTGCGAAGTGGGAGCATCTCAAGGATATGACATACAGCTTAGTGCTTGGCAGTAAGGAACAGCGACTGTCTGCACTTCAGCATAAAGCTGATCTCTATATCATCAACCGTGAAAATGTGCAGTGGCTTATAGAGGACAGCGGAATGCCCTTTGATTTCGACATGGTGGTCATTGATGAAATGTCCAGTTTCAAGAATCATCAGTCAAAACGATTCAAGGCATTGCGAAAGGTAAGACCGTTTGTTAAGCGTATTGTGGGACTGACAGGAACACCGTGCAGTAACGGACTACTGGATTTGTGGGCGCAGTTCCGATTGTTGGACAAGGGCGAACGCCTCGGCAAGCGCATCGGGCAGTACCGTGATGCCTACTTCACGCCGGACTGGAACGGTTTCTCCTATACACTCCGCAAGGGTGCGGAAAATGAAATATATCACAAGATTGCAGACATAAGCATTTCCATGAAAACCACTGACCATCTGCAAATGCCAGAATTGGTTATGGTATCCGATACAGTACAACTTGATGATGCGGTTGCAGCAATCTATAAGGATATGGAGCATGAGATGTGCTTGGATTTTGCCGGAGATAGTATTACCGCAGCGAACGGCGGTGTCCTTTGCGGAAAGCTGACACAGCTAGCAAGTGGTAGGGTTTATACCGATAATGGCAGTACCCTGTGTATCCACACCTATAAGCTGGAGGCGTTGGAGGATATTGTGGAAGCCGCCAACGGCAAGCCGATTCTGATCGCCTACTGGTATAATCATGAACGTGAAGCGATTATGGGACGGTTCGACTGCCGTGAGATTAAAACTGATGCTGACATTACCGACTGGAATCACGAGAAAATCCCCATTGCACTGATACAGCCATCCTCTGCCGGACATGGTTTGAATCTGCAATCGGGCGGTAGTACCATTGTCTGGTACACGATGCCTTGGTCGTTGGAGTTATATCAACAGACCAATGCACGACTTTGGCGGCAGGGACAGATGGCGGACACCGTTATCATTCACCACCTTGTTTCGGTTGGTACGATTGATGAGGATATTATGAAAGTTTTGGAAAGCAAGGACAAAACACAGACGGCGATGATGCAGGCTGTAAAAGCAAGATTGAAGTAGGAGGTATGGCATGAAAGAATATCTGGAACAGGCAGGAAGGCTACGCAGACGAATCAAGCGTAAAATCAATGAAATCCATGTGTTGCGTCAAAGGGCAGAGGGTATGAACGGCAGCGGTATGAATGATATGCCGAGAACCACTTCTCCTGACCATAACAAGATAGAAGGTACCGTGTTTAAAATCATGGCTCTGGAAGAAGAAATCAAGGAAACGCAGGCAGAGTATGATGCTTTGGTTACTGATATGGACAGACGAATTAAGGCTGTTGATGACAGCGATGCCCGTGATCTGCTGACCAAACGCTACCTTGAATTTAAGACATGGAATGCCATTGCAGCAGAGTTCGGGTACAGTGTACAGCATATCTATAGGCTTCATGCCAAAGCGGTCGAAAAGTTGAGAGTAGATGAGAGTACATAAGACTTGATATTCAAGCCAAAGTGTGATAGAATATATAATAGCAAATAATATACAGAGCCTTTGCAGTACCAATGCAAGGGCTTTTTTCATACCTTGTGGAGGTGAATCATGCCCCGTAAATCCAAACGACCGTGCAGTCATCCCGGCTGTCCGAACCTTACAGATAACCGCTATTGTGACCAGCACAAGCTCATCCACCCCGACCGACCGTCAGCCGCCAAACGTGGCTACGGCAGTAAGTGGCAGAGGGTAAGCAAAGCATATCTCCGCAAGAATCCGCTATGCGTGAAGTGCAAAGCGAACGGACGGTTTGTAACAGCAACAGTCGTTGACCACATCATTCCTCATCGAGGTGATAGTGTCTTGATGTGGAGCGAATCCAACTGGCAGGCACTTTGTAAACCCTGTCATGATAAGAAGACCGGAAATGAGGATAGAAATCCTATATATCAGTATTTTTTAATATCTATGATTGAATTGTGATTTTTGATGCGAATTAAACATATAATATCTCGTAAGTGCGATATATCTATTGCATTTTTCTACAAAATATGATATAATGTGAGGTGAAATATTATGTTCGAAAGAGATGAGGTTATGAAATATTTACCAGAAGAATTAAAAAATGCATACGAGTTTGACTTAAAAAAGTGTCATCCTATTGAAGGACTTACATTTCCTTTAATCGGTATTGAAGATGTTTTACAAGCACATTATATTTTAGCTGATTATTTTACTGATAATTCTGCACCAGAAGAAGTTGAGCGTATGCTCGTTGGATTGAGAAATGAGCATTTACTAGCGTCAGCATTGAGCAGGCAAACTGTTACATTTTGTGGGAGAACAAAATACACTGATCCAATAGATATTTGTGCAACATTATTTTATGGTCTTGTAAAAGATCATGCGTTTAACGATGGTAATAAAAGAACAGCACTTTTAGTTCTATTGAGCCAATTATATAACTATGGCTATTATCCTAAATCTGACTTTAAAAACTTTGAAAACTTGGTTTTAGCCGTTGCTGATGGCGGAGCAAATATGTTGGAAAGAAAATATGCAAAAATTTGGAAGAAATTTAAGAAATCTGATGATTGCAAAATAAAAACTATATCATATGTTATCCGTCATAATTGCGAAAAAAAGGATAGATCTTTCCACAAAGACATTAATATGAGAGAGTTCTGTGGAGCATTAAGTCAATTATCATCAATTTCCTATAGGATCGAGAATATGAAAATAAAATTTGAAAGAAAAGTATATAAAGTTGGCATATTCCCCCAAACTTATAAATATTCGATTAATTTCTATGGATGGACTAGACCTCTTGCAGCTGGAGTAGTTCGTGACGTATTTAATAAATTGCACTTGATAGATGAATTTCCTTCATTTGATGCAATGTTTTCTGGCTCTAAACCTCTTTATAAAATGATTAATCAGTTTGAAGTACCTTTCAGAAGACTTAAAGACGAATAAAGATAATATGATTATTGAATAAACCTTTGCTTTCATATTTTCTTTAAATATAAATGCTATTCTGTGGTTGGGGGTACCAGAATCTCCACAGTCAAATCACGAAAAGACCGGTGCCCCCTCTCACGCACAAAATTTGGATTTCAAAGGGGGTATTGCCCCCCGACAACATAAAAATAGCAAAACATACCGAAAATACGAAACTTTCCCGACTTCACAGTCGGGATTTTTTATGCTCATTTATAACCAAAATGTTTGAATTACTGGAGGTCGGCCGAGCCTGAGGCAGGATGCTGTCTGAAGGCAAAGTTGTGCCGACATTAGATGAAAGGAGGCTGATGACGTTGTGGCGAAGGACGGCACAAACAGAGGCGGTGCAAGACCGGGTGCAGGACGGCCACGAAAGGCTCTTGCAGAGAAACTAGCCGAAGGAAAAACTGCGGAAGTAATGATGCAGCCTGCGGATATTGAGTCGGTAGACACTCCGCCTGTGAGAGAATTTATGCAGGAATTACAGCGTGACGGCACAAAGCTGCTCGCCGATGAGGTGTACACCGAAACCTACCAATGGCTGAAAGAACGCTCCTGTGAGAAGATCGTCAGCCGACAGCTGGTGGAGCAGTATGCTATGAGCATTTCCCGTTGGATACACTGTGAGCAGATTGTCACTAAGTACGGCTACATCTCAAAGCACCCGACAACCAATGCGGCGATTGCGTCACCATACGTTGCTATGTCGCAGAACTACATGAAACAGGCAAACCAAATCTGGAATCAGATTTTTCAGATTGTGAGGGAGAATTGCAGTGTGGAGTTCCAAGGGAATCCGCAGGATGACATGATGGAGAAACTGCTCCGAAGTAGAAAGTGAGGTTATATGAAATCAAATGATGTAACTTTCTGGCGTGAACTGAAAGCCAGCAGACCGTTTCTCACAAAGCAACAGTATCGCACTATCAAGGGACAGGCAGTTAAGGGCAATGTCATGACGGCGAGAAAGGGCTTGCAGAGAATTCAGCAAAGGAGGCAGCACCGATGAAAACAACCACAGACTTTCAGCTTGTAGATATTACAAAGCTTATCCCATATGTAAATAATGCCCGAACCCACAGCAAGGAGCAGATCACAAAACTGCGTTCCTCTCTCCGTGAGTTCGGGTTTATCAATCCTGTCATCATTGACAAGGAATTTAATGTTATCGCTGGTCATGGCAGAATTGCCGCTGCAAAGGAAGAAGGCTACTCCGAAGTGCCGTGTGTATTTGTGGAGCATCTGACGGAAACGCAGAAGAAGGCATTTATACTCGCAGACAACCGTATGGCTTTGGACGCAGGCTGGGACGAGAAAATGCTCGCCGTGGAGATGGAAGAACTCCAGAATCTCGGCTTTGACCTCGGGCTGACAGGCTTTGATGAAAAAGAACTCGCTGACCTTTTTGATACAAACAACAGTGATGATGTCAAAGATGATAATTTTGACCTGACTGCCGCACTGGAAAAGGCGGCATTTGTACAGCGTGGAGATGTATGGACGGTCGGCAGGCACAGACTTATGTGCGGTGATGCTACTTCTCCCGAAGATGTTAACACGCTTATGGGTGATACAAAGGCAAATCTCATTCTTACCGATCCCCCATATAATGTCGCATTCAAATCCGGCAGCGGACTCACCATTCAGAACGACAGCATGAAGAACGATGATTTCTACAACTTCCTGCTGTCAGCATTTCAGTGCATGGCGGCACACCTTGAAAAAGGCGGTTCAGCTTATGTGTTCCATGCAGATACGGAGGGACTGAACTTCCGCCGTGCTTTCGTGGATGCAGGCTTTCATCTTGCAGGCTGCTGTATCTGGGTGAAAGACAGTCTTGTCCTTGGTCGCTCCGACTACCAGTGGCAGCATGAGCCTGTGCTGTATGGCTTTATGCAGAACGGCAAGCACAAGTGGTATTCCGACCGCAAGCAGACAACTATCTGGAACTTCGATAAGCCGAAACGAAATGCAAACCACCCCACCAGTAAGCCCCTTGACCTGCTTTCTTACCCCATCGGCAACTCCACGCAGGAGAATGCTGTGGTAATCGACACATTCGGCGGCAGTGGCTCGACGCTTATGGCTTGTGAGCAGATGAACCGAATCTGTTACATGATGGAACTTGATGAAAAGTATGCGTCTGTCATTCTCCGCCGCTATGTGGAGGATACAGGCAATGCGGATAGTGTATTTGTGATCCGTGATGGTCAGAGGATTCCGTACTCCGAACTTGTAAAGGAAGTGGAAATGCCCGATGAATAAAACTCTTACCCTCGGCAGCCTATTTGACGGCAGCGGAACATTCCCTATGGCTGGTATTCTGTCCGGTATCACCCCCGTATGGGCATCGGAAATTGAGCCGTTCCCGATAGCTGTCACTCGAAAGCGACTGCCGTTTATGAAGCATTACGGCGACATTTCTAAACTGAATGGTGCGGAACTGCCGCCTGTGGATATTATTACATTCGGAAGCCCCTGTACCGACCTGTCTGTTGCAGGTAAGCGTGCAGGCATTCAGGCGGAGCGTTCGGGATTATTTTTTGAAGCGATCAGAATCATCAAAGAAATGAGGTGTAAGACCAATGGCGAATACCCGAAATACATCGTGTGGGAAAATGTCCCAGGGGCATTCTCCTCCGGAGGCGGCGAGGACTTCCGCTGCGTCCTCGAAGAAATCTGCAAGATTGCGGATGAGTCCACTGCTATTCTTAAACCTGCGAAGTGGCACAACGCCGGAGAAATTCTGGGAGGTCATTATTCTGTCGCATACCGACTGTTCGATGCGCAATACTGGGGAGTTCCCCAGAGAAGAAAACGCATCTACCTTGTCGCAGATTTTACAGGCGAATGTGCCGGAAAAATACTCTTTGAGTCCGAGGGCGTGTCAGGGTATTCTGCGGAGGGCTTCCGTGCGTGGCAAAGAGCTGCCGGAGGTGCTGCGGATTGCTTTGGAACGTCAGGCAATGAAATCTGTTTAAATGACCAAGGCGGCAACCGTATGGATGTAACAAAGGATATGACCTGCACACTTCGTGCCGAGGCACATCATCCGCCCTGTGTATTATCAGCAGGATTCTGCACGGAGCATTCTGCAAAGGCTCTTGGTATCGGTTACGAGGAGGAGAAGTCTCCGACGCTGCGTGCAGGAGTTGTACCGGCGGCGATTGCGATTGATAATCATCCGGCAGACAGCCGTGTGAGCATTTCCTCTGATGGCAATGTACAGACCCTTACATCACGCTGTGGAACTGGAGGCGGCAATGTGCCAATGCTACTGGAATATCCGAAAGCCTATGGCATCAGTGCTTTTGAATCCAATGCGATGAAGTCCGACAATCCGCACAGCGGTGTATATGAAGCAGATACTTCAAGAACACTGGACTGCGGCGGCGGTTCACCTGCCTGTAATCAGGGTGGCATGGCAATCGTGGAAAGCTATGCTCTGCAAGGCTCTATGATTGGCAGAGCAGACAAAAACGGTCCGCAGGGTGACGGAATTAATGAGGATGTTTCCTTTACCCTCAATACCTACGACAAACACGCCGTAGTTTATGCAATCGACAGAGAATCGTACAACTGCGGACAGAACTTCGCACGAAATATGGGTATCTCCGAAAACGGAGTATCTTCAACACTGAACGCACAGGGTCCGTCCGCCGTGGCAACGCCTGTGTACACATCAAGCAAGGCTTCCTTCTTCACCAATGCACAGGCAGATACAGCAAATACGCTTGTTGCTACGGATTACAAAGACCCGCCCCTTATCAACGATGTGGGATACACGGTTCGCAGGCTCACCCCACAGGAGTGTGCATTGCTGCAAGGTATGCCGACATGGTGGTGTGAGGACATCGGCATCGAAAATCCGACCGAGGAGGATATAAATTTCTGGCGTGATGTATTTGAAACGCACAGGCTCGCTGTTTCTCCCGAGAAAAAGCCGAAAACGAATAAACAGATTCTGAAATGGCTGAAAAATCCGCATTCGGATAGTGCAGAATACCGTATGTGGGGAAATGGGCTCTCGCTCCCGACGGCATGGTTCGTTCTGGCTGGAATCGCCTATTATGCACACAAAAATCAATCCGAATAAGGAATTCTGAAATAATCCAGATACGCTTTGAATGTATCCTGTGCTGACAAACAGGTATCTATCAGATAACCACGCTGTTCATTCCATTCATGTAATCCACGATAATAAAACATCTTGTGCTTTTCGTCTATGATAAATGGCGTTATATGATTTCTAAGGCATTCCATAAACAAAATAAGTCTGCCCACACGGCCATTTCCGTCCTGAAACGGATGGATTGCCTCAAACTCATAATGAAAAGCAATAATTTCTTCTAATGTTTTTTCTTTAACTGCATTATATGATTTCAGAAGATTACGGAGTTTTTCAGCAACTTCTTCAGGTGCTGCTGTAATTCTTCCGCCTACTTCATTTGGTAGTTTCTTGTACTCCCCTACAGCAAACCAATCTTTTCGAGAATCACTTGTTCCATTTTTTAGTGCATAATGCAGTGATTTAATAAAAGATTCACTAAGCTGCTGTGTTGCATGGTCTATTACCATATCAATACAGCGAAAGTGATTTACAGTTTCAACAATATCATCGACATTTACTGCACTTTCTTCCACACCAATCGTATTCGTTTCATAAATATACCTTGTTTGGTCATGCGTCAATCTGCTGCCTTCTATATGATTTGAATTGTATGTCAGTTCAATTTGCACCTTGTGATATATTCCGCCCTTGACAGCACTTTTCTTTTCAAAACGCAGTACATCAAGCAATGTTCTTGGAGCGTCGTTTTTCTTGTTTTTGCGTTCAGGACGCACAGCATTTTCAGGAATATTCCAAGTCTTTCCCGTCAGAAACGCATCCTCAATACGTCCCTCAGCACAATAATTACGGACAGTTCTTTCTGATACATTCCATTTTTTTGCCATTTCGGTAACAGATAAATATTTCATACAGAGCCTCCTACGTTTATTCTAATAATATTATAACATATTATCGGCAAGAAATCAATAGAAATTAAATCGAATTAAGTATATTTTTGCCGATAACGGAATTTTACTTCATATAAAGTGTAATCTGCACAAATATGTA
>CALFMA010000141.1 GCA_937880065.1 uncultured Ruminococcus sp. | reverse complement strand
ATTATTATAGCACATCTTTCGAATTTATGCAAGTTTTAGGTTTAACAGAATACTAGTACAATACATGCATATCTTACAGAACTTGAAAACAGAGGGCTGATTATTGTACATCGTGGCGTAAACAGAGGCCTTATACTTGCTAAGAACGCAGTATAAGCCAAGAAATATTGAAAATGACAGGAGTGAAATAGATGAATAAACGAGTCCCACGTTTTCGGAATGCAGAGATTGATGAAATCTGCGAATGTCTTATTCGACAGCATGAGGGTAAAACTTATGACACCAAACCCGTAGATATTGTAGACTTTGCAATTAATTACTTCAAGATGAAGCTGTTGTATGTTTCGATTGCAGAAAATGATCCGAACAAGCTCTCTTTTCTTGGTGATGGTGTTACAGCAATCAAAGTATACTATCAGGGGAAAATTCAGTCTGTTTTGATTCCCGAAAAAACAATACTGCTGGATAAAGTTCTGAAATATCCGCATGAACGCAGTAGAAGATACTTCTGTATCGCACATGAGGTCTTCCATTATGTCGAATCTATTCTTACGAATTCGCCTGTTGTGTCTGCTTATCACAGAGAATTTGACAGCAGCAGAGAATATCCGATGGAAGAACTTTCTGAAATGATGAGCTTCAGAGAATGTCAGGCAGACAGAGGTGCCGCTGCATTGCTTATGCCGTCAGCTCTTGTGAGAAACACCTGCCTGCAGTTCACCAATGGAAAAAATATATGCATCTATGGTGAAAATGTCTTTACAACAAAAGACAAGGAAATTCTTCAGGATATGGCAACATATCTTGGCGTATCATATACAGCACTTACTATACGAATGAAACAGCTTAAGCTGTTTGAGAAACATAAACTCGACGAATATATATCCAACGAGCTTCATCTGAATAATGGGAAAGCTGGTGGATAATGATCGAATCAATGAATGATGAGATTTTTGAAAAACTGGAAATCTCAAAAGCAGAGGTCGCAACACTGACCAAAAGAGATATACTTTGCCCGAATTGTAATTTCCGTATTTCGACTGTATTTGCAGATGCACGTGGACATATGCAGGTAAAGTGTAAAAAATGCAAGAATGAATATATTCTGAATTTTGCCTATTTCCGCACATTTGGACACAGCAGAGATCAGGACTTTACAGTATATCTTACTAAAATTTAATAATAACTATTACGATTTTTAATCGTGCAAGCGGAGAAGATTCATTAGAATCAGGCTGCCAAGCGCCGTACGAAACCGGATAGACAAGTTATAGTTACGCTATAGCTATGTCTGTTTGTTTCTGCGGCATTTTTTATTTGCACGATGGTTTCGTATAGCGTTAAAAGTCCTTTCTTCGTTTGACGAGGAAAGGACTTTTTATGTTATTCACCTACCCTTGGCTGTGCTTGACAGCAAAATATCCATAAGCCTTCGTTTTGATTCAACCAACAACAAGAAATCAAAACGGAGGTATAACATGAGCGTTAAGTATTTTGAATACAACACAAATCCAAACGGCGAAAAATATATGGAAGTAACTATGGAAGAATTCCAGAGAGATGTTATGGAAACCAAAGGAAGGTATTACATTTCGTTTGGCACTTCTGTATTGGAATGCAGCTACGAGGATTATAAAAAAAATGATAAAGAAAAGAATCATTCTGACTATATCAGCAAAGATGCAAGTGGAAAGAAACCTGTGGTTATTTCATTTGAGCAATACCGACTTGAAAAAGCTCAGGATATAACAGAGGTGATTGAGGACACAACCGTCAACGTCGAGATTGAGTGTTATGAAAAATACCAATATGAGTTGCTTTACAAAGCACTTGCACAGCTTGATGAAGATGAGCGCAGAATTATACTTGAACTTTTTTGGAACAAAAAAACTCAAATCGCACTTGCTAAGATTGATGGTATTAGTAGACAAACATTAAACGAAAAACAAAAAAGAATTTTGGTAAAAATGCTGAAATTGATAGAAAATAAAAAATAAATCCCTGACAAACCTTAATTTGATTACTAGAGAAATATAGAGGGGCATGAACGAGATGCTCTTCTGAGAACCTTGAAAATTGAATATCAACACTTCGGTACGTCGTACTCCGATGATGGATGCATTTCCGTCAGCTGAGATCTCCATACGCCAAGACCTCGAAAGAGCGAGCGAGAAAATATGCGAAGATCAGCAAAGCAGTGCCAGCTTTGTAAGGCAATGAAAGTTGGGGTAAGGTACTTCCGTAAAAAGCGGCTTGGATGTTGTAGTCCAAGAGGCCCAGATCTATGTGATTGGTAAGGACGCCAATCAGCCGAAGTTGTTCCTTTTGCCGGCGGGGGCAGGAGTAATCCTGTCAGAGAATTTCCGGCACCTTCGATTTGAAGGAAAGTGCTGCTGCGTGTAGCAGCAGTGAAGTCACCCGGATGGGGTGGCATAAAGGTAAAACGACCTATAGCCGCCGTGTATAAAGCGGCGGCTGTTACATAGAAAGGATTTGCTATGTATAGAAAACCAAGACGAGGTGATGTGTACTTTGCCAATATGAATGGAGCGTCAGGCTCTGAGCAAAGCGGTATCCGACCGGTTGTCATCGTACAGAACGATAAAGGCAATTATTATTCAGATACCACAATTGTAGCAATGGTCACATCGAAACAAAAGAAAACAACCGCAGTCCATGTAACTCTGCACAGCAAGGATATTTTCAGTAAAAAGTCATATGTTCTTACCGAGCAGCTCAGAACAATCTCAATCAGCAGGCTTGGCAAATATATAGGGTTACTCAGCGGAAGTGATATGCGGAAAATTGATAAGGCTCTGAAAAAAAGCCTTGGACTAAATGAATGAAATGAGGAATGAAAATATGATGCATCTGATAAAATATCCCCTTGATGAAACAGTAAAACGCTTCTTCAACGAATCCGCTGCAAAGGGATTTGAAATGCGTGAAGGACAAATGGAAATGGCAAACGAGATATGCACTGCGATTACTGAAAAAAGACCGCTTGCAGTTGAAGCGGAAGTAGGTATCGGTAAATCCTTTGCGTATCTTGTGCCTGCATTGATTCAGTTCTTCAGAGAACGCAGGCAGGTAATCATTGCAACATCTACAATTGCTTTGCAGGAGCAGTTATACCACGACGCACAGTCTGTTCTGAAAATGCTTGGTGTTCATGCAAATATCATTCTTGCAAAAGGCATGAAGAATTACGCCTGCATGAAACGAGTACATAGCTTGTACAGCCGTCATAAGAATGATATCTACTATGGTCGCTTGTGGCAGACGGTAAGAAACGGACAACAGGATAAGGCAGAGATTACTATGAATATTTCCGACACAGAATGGGATAAGATCAGTATTTCTAATTTTGGAAAAGATTGTTGCAAAAGCTGTCTCTATACACGAAGCTGTCAGTATCACAAAATGAGATCGGCTCTTGTGTATGAAAGTGCGATTGTTATCTGTAATCAGAATATGCTGGTATCACATCTCATGAATCAGCAGAAAGGAAAAGGGTTATTCAGCTCATCAGTCAGTACATACATCATTGATGAGGCACACAATATTGAAAGCAAGTTCAGAAATGCATATACCACATCCTACAGCAAATCAGATATCGTATATATAATCTCCGAATCTGTAAAGAATATCCGAAATCCAATTTTAAAATCAAATGCCGAAGAAATCATAATGGAACTGGAAGAACTGTTCCGTATGTTCAGGGTACAGGTGCATAAGCAGGAATTGGAATCTGAGGGAGATGTGACCTCATTCTTTCTGGAAATGAATAAGGATATCAGTGAAAAACTTATTCTTATCAGAAGAAAGCTTGCAACGCTGAATGCAAGGACGGAAAAGGACGCAGGAGCAATATTGCAATTTCTGCGTGAAGTCTCCAACAGTGCGGATGATAATCTTGTATGGCTTGAAAAAGATAAAAGACTCAGACTATGCGTGTGTCAGAAAGATATTCGTAAGGATATTTCACGATTGCTGTTTACACAGGGAAGGTGTACAATTTTAACATCAGCAACGATTTCAGACAAGGAAACAGGAACTCCGAGAGAAAAATGCAGTTATTATCTGAACAGCATCGGATATCCTGCAATCGGAATGGTATCAGAGCCGAAGAAATCCCCCTTTGATTACGATAATCATACAATGCTGTACTGTTCAGCTGCATTGCCATATCCAAGCATAGACCGCAGAAAGCAATACAGAGAAGCTTCTATACCGGAAATCGTAAAGCTCCTTGAAGTAACAAACGGAAAGGCACTTATTCTTTTCACCTCAAAAGAAGATATGGAATATGTGTATAAGAAGCTGAGTAATATGCAACTTCCATACAAAATCCTTATGCAGAGCAAAACATCTTCACAGGCATATCAGCTTGATAAATTCAAGGCAGATACCAATTCCGTAATCCTCGGAACAGGAACCTATTGGGAGGGCATTAATGTAGAGGGTGAAAGCTTGTCACAAGTAATAATTTATAAACTTCCCTTCCCCGTGCCTGAACCAATTATTGACTATAAAATGTCGCTGACAGAGAACCCGATTGATGAGGTAGCAGTTCCCGAAATGGTAATACAGCTCAAACAAGGTGTGGGCAGATTAATACGCTCCGCAAGTGATACAGGCATCGTATCCATACTGGAGCCGAGAGTG
Organism: uncultured Ruminococcus sp.; assembly: GCA_937880065.1. The sequence goes on along the minus strand of CALFMA010000141.1, from coordinate 801 downwards.
AGCCTTGGAAAGGCAAAATATGCAGATGTTGCACTGGATGCACTCTCTGTAAAAAACAGAGCTGACAGCATTGAAGAACTGCATACATTCTGGGATAAAATAACAAATGAAGGGAGTCAGAGATAATGAAAAAATATGGGCAAGCAGAGCTGATGTACGCACTGATGCAGGTGTTCCTTGAAAACGAGGAACATCTCACTCAGCAGCAGAAAGCAGAGGTTGCAAAGAAAACAGCCACAGAAGTATTTGCAGAGTTTCCTTCTGCGCGAGATATGGAGGTTGCAGCATGATTGGATTTATTATTGGGTGCATTGTAGGCGGTACGATTGGAGTAGTTGCCATGTGTTGCTGTATAGCAGGCAAAGAAGCGGACAAGCATATAGATTACACAGATTCCGACGAGTAAATTTGTCCGGTTTGGTGATTCCAATTCACAGAGAAATGTGGTATTGTTGTAAGTAAAAAAGGAAAGGCAGGTGTAAGCATGGCAACGATAACCGTGATACAACCGAGTATTATGACCGAAACAGTGAAACGGCGAGTTGCCGCTTACTGCCGAGTCAGCTCAAGCAGCGAAGATCAGCTGAATTCCTATCAGGCACAGCTGACCTATTACAGCCACAAGTTTGAAGATTCGACCACAGAAGAACTGGTTGACCTGTATGCCGATGAAGGCATCACCGGTACCCGTGACGATAAGCGTGACGAATTCCAAAGACTGATGAAGGATTGCAGACGTGGTAAAATCGACAGAATCTATACCAAGTCCATCAGCCGATTCGCACGAAACACAAAGGACTG
>CALFMA010000140.1 GCA_937880065.1 uncultured Ruminococcus sp. | reverse complement strand
TATATCCGCAAATTCAAAACCGTAAAGCTTACCGCAAAACATTTCGTTCCCCAGCTTAAAACAATCTCCCGTATTTGTGCAATCGGTATGGCATCTTGTTTCAATCAGCTTGCTATTGCCCTTGTGCAGGTTGTACTTAACAACTCCCTCAAGCACTATGGCGGACTTTCAATTTATGGCGATACAGAGCCGCTTGCCGTTGCAGGTATCGTAATGAAAGTCAATATGATTGTATTCTCAATCGTAATCGGTCTTTCACAGGGAGCACAGCCTATTCAGAGTTTCAACTACGGTGCAAAGAATTACAAGCGTGTAAAATCCTCATATATCCTTGCAATTGCAATTGGCGGAGGAATTTCCGTTGTGGCATTTATCCTTTTCCAGCTTATTCCAAAGCAGATTCTGGAACTTTTCGGAACAGGTACGGATACATATTTTGACTTCGGCTGCAAATTTTTCAGAACATTCCTTTTCTTTACATGGCTCAACTGTATTCAGCCTATTTCCTCCACATTCTTCACATCAATCGGAAAACCTGTAAAGGGCGTTTTCCTCTCACTTACACGACAGATTATTTTCTTTATTCCCGTACTGCTCATTCTCCCGAAATGTATGGGAATTGACGGAATATTATATACAGGGCCTATATGCGATTTCCTTTCGGGTATCGTTGCCGCCGCCATGACAATTTACGAATTCAGAGTTATGACTAAAATGTCAGCACAAAAATAAGAGGTGTAATTTATGATTCAGGATATTTCTCCCCTCGGATTTGACAACCGATATATTGCCGATAAAGAACCCGATAAAGACAGTATGCTGATGTATTTCAGAGGAAATAAAGTTCTCTGCAATATGAATTCACAGCAGCTTTTCCCCACAATTTCACAGCTGAAAAATCCCTCGGATTTGAAATATCTCTTTTCCGTGGGAGATGTGAAATATTTCCTCGTTGGGGATTATTCCTCAGCTGATGAAGCCTTTTCAATGGTGAATATACGTCAGCTCCGCCACGAAAGATATGCTCTCCGTCCGAGTATATTCGCACTTTTCACAGCATATCCCCTTTCCGAATGGTACAATTCAAGCCGATATTGCGGAGAATGCGGCGGAAAGACTATTCCCTGCACAGGTGAAAGGGCAATGCTCTGCACCGACTGCGGAAAACTCATATATCCTCGCATAAACCCTGCTGTAATCGTGGGAATTACCAACGGCGCCAAGATGCTTGGAACTCGCTAGGTCAGAAGCCGTGGGGCAAACTGTGACGCACTTGTGGCAGGATATATCGAAATCGGCGAAACTCCCGAAGATACCGTCCGCCGTGAGGCTATGGAAGAAGTCGGGCTTAAAGTCAAGAATATCCGCTATTACAAATCACAGCCGTGGGGATTTTCAGCAGGACTTCTTCTTGGATATTTCTGCGATGTAGACGGAGATACGGACATTACCCTTGAAAATGCGGAACTCAGCAATGCCGCATGGATTAAGCGTGAAAATATCACGGGGCAGCCCGATGATTTAAGCCTTACAAATGAAATGATGCAGATTTTTGCAGAGGGAAAGGAAAAATATTAATTATATGAGCGAAATCAACGAAAAATCAATAATTTTCTTCGACATTGACGGCACAATCGTAACCGAGGACGGCAGCCTCACAATTCCCGAAAGCACCGTTGAAGCCATTGCAAAGGCTCGTGAAAACGGTCATTACACTTTTATAAATTCGGGGCGGACTCTTTTCAACATCAATAAAAAGGTGCGTTCTCTCGGATTTGACGGTATAATCTGCGGCTGCGGAACATATATCGAAATGGACGGCGAAGTTCTGCTGTATAACGCACTTTCACAGGATTTTTGCCGCAAAATAGCGGAATTTATCCGCACTACAGGGGTAACTCCTGTATATGAGCATAAGGACGGCTACTTTTTCGATGATTTTTCCCCGAAAACTGCGGATTTAGAGGATTTTCTCGTCACCTTTGTGGAGGAGAATATTCCCGTTGACCGCCGTGTTGAAGACGCTGAATTTATCTTTGACAAGTTCGTTATATGGGAAAATCCCCAATGTGATATGGAGCTTTTTCGCCGTGAAATCGGGAAATATTTCGATATAATCGATCGTGGAAACGGCTTTTATGAAAATGTTCCCCTTGGATTTTCAAAGGCTACGGCAATTGAAATTATCCTCAAAAAGCTTGGGATTCCCCTTGAAAATGCCTACGCAATCGGCGATAGTGCCAACGATTTGCCTATGCTCCGTGCAGTTCCAAACAGTATCGCCATGGGCGGTGCAGAAACCATTTACCCCTATGTTTCCTACATAACCACTCCCCTTTCAGAGGACGGAATTTATAATGCCCTGTCGCATTTTAAGCTGATATAGAACAAACAAACCGCCTGCAACGAATACAGGCGGTTTTATATGCTATGACATATTATTTTACACAAGAGCCTTGCCCATGGCAGCACAGGCAGCTGACGCTTTGTCATCAGGTGCTTCATTGCAGATTACACAGTCACAAGCCAGAACTGCTCCGTCACCCTTGCACAATTCCTCCCAGTTTCTCATCCATTCGCCGTCACCCCAGCCATATGAACCGAAAAGTGCAATTTTCTTCCCCGAAAGCTTACTTCTGCAAGCCTCAAACATAGGCTCAAATTCGTCTTCTTCAAGCTGTTCTGCACCCATTGAAGGACAGCCAAAAGCTATGGCATCATATTCATCAATCATATCCGCTGTAAATTCAGCAGATGTAAGAATAACCGCCTCGCCTCCTGCATCCTTGACTCCTGCTGCAATAAGCTCAGCCATTGACTGAGTATTGCCTGTTCCACTCCAATAAACTACTGCTGCTTTGCTCATAAAATACCTCTTTCCTTATGCCGCTACTGTAAGCTGCATAATACTTTTTCCTCCGCACCATAATCTCTGATACACGCAACTGCATTTTTTGTACTGTGCAAATTTTTTCTCTGCTGTAACAGCGTCGCCGTACACTTTCCAGCAGCCTGTACATTTGCAGTTTTTGCCCTCGTTTTCAATAAAACCGATAACATCTTCAAGAGGATAGCCAAGAAACACCCCTATTTCATGGGGAAAACAAGGACAGCTTCCCAGTCTTTTCCTGAGATGAGCCAGTACCGTGGGAATATCGGAATATTCATATCCGTATTCCCCCAAAAATGCCTTTACATCAGGAGAATCAAGAATTTTCGCCAGCTGTGAACGTCTATAGACATACACAAGAACAGAATTTTCCCTTCTGCGAAGTACGCAGACGGACAACCCTTTTGTCTGAAGTATGTTGTCCCATTTTTCAAGTTCGCTGCTTAACCCTCCGTCCTTTTCCTTTATATTGAAAAGACTTGCAGGTTTTATTGAAGCAAGCGTCGGTGAACAATGTGTAATAAGACTTTTTTCAAACAGCATAAAATCCCTCCTGTATATCGCATTATCGGCTAAATCCTGTATTTCACCGATAAAACAATATTTTTTGTATAAACACTATGGTGCAAAATGTTAGATTACACTAACATCCATCTTTAAATTATGCAGACTTTTCAGGTCTGCTGATGTTAGTATCTTCTAACTGTATTTATTATATCATATATTTTCCCTCTTGTCAATAGCTGCTGTAAAAATTTTTTTCGTCATCATTGACAAATACAAAAAAAAATGGTATAATACCAAAGTGAGCAGACTATGCAGCAGCGGAAACGATAAAGTTTACGAGGAAAGTCCGGGCATCACAGAGCAGGGTAGCTGCTAACGGCAGCCGAGGGCGACCTTAGGGCAAGTGCAACAGAGATATACCGCCGCTTTTGCGGTAAGGGTGGAAAGGTGAGGTAAGAGCTCACCGGAGTGCAGGAGACTGTACTGCCATGTAAACCCTATCCGATGCAACGTCTATTGGTGCTTTGTATCTTAACGTCTGCTCGGCGGATACAAGGTAATGACGGCTCCAGCTTATGGGCGACTGTAAGCGTAGATAAATTGCTGCACACGACAGAACCCGGCTTATCGGTCTGGTCACTTCGGAGAGCATTTGCTCTCCTTTTTTCTACACATTTGTTTTAAGTTCAATATTTAAGAAATATTTAACGCAATTTTAAGTAAAGTTTATCTAATTTAAGCAATTTTTAGCTTGCAATATTCCCCTCTTTGTCTATTCTCACGATTTTATATAAATTGTACATTTTCTCTTTACAAATTGAGGAAATTGTGCTATGATATACTATAGGTATAGCAATCTTTTAGACTTTTGCACAAGTTTTAAAAAAATCTGAAAAAATTTCTAAAAACCCTTTACTTTTTCGCTCTAATGTGGTAAAATATATGTAACGACTTTTGCGTTTATGCAGATTGGAGATACTATACCATGAATGAAAAAATGAGATCCGAAAATATGGATAAGCTTTTCGAGGCTATTCTTACCCTCGAAAATGTTGACGAATGCTACAAATTCTTTGTTGACCTTTGTACCACTATTGAGCTTAAATCCTTTGCCCAGCGTTTCCACGTTGCAAGACTCCTTGACGAACATAGAGTCTATAACAGCATTGTTTCCGAAACTGGGGCAAGTACAGCTACAATCAGCCGTGTAAACCGTTCCTTACAGGACGGAAATGACGGTTACAACATTGTTTTCACAAAGTTAAAGGAAAAAGGACTCCTTTAATGCCGCAGCACATCAGGTCAGAAGTATACAGTTCAGGTTACACCTTTTTCTGTTGATTTCTGACCTTTTTTATGCCTATTTTCAGACGATAAGTCCATGGGACTTTATCAGATTGATGTACCAACTAACTCTTGAATTCTTTTGACTGCACTAAATATTCACCCGTTAGTTGCCCATCAATTATAAAGATTAAAATCGGAGTACCTCACTCCGAGAAAGGAAAAAAATATGAATAAATCAAATTTTCTCAGGCGTTCAGCAGCCGCTGTTTCAGCTGCAGCTGTTCTCATGTCGGGAAGTGCTGTAACTGCAAATGCAGCTGTTATTACTCCCGATGAACCCAACAATTACTACAACTATGCCGAAGCTCTCCAGCTGGCTCTCTGCTTCTATGACGCAAACAAGTGCGGCGATGAAGTAGGCGAGGACGGCTATTACTCCTGGCGTGACGACTGCCACATCAAGGATGCTGAAATTCCACTTCAGCCAATGAACCCAATGCCTAAAGTAAACGTAGGCGATGCAGGCCCCGATGACGGTAAAGACGACGGTCTTGGCAACTACGACGGCGAAGGCGACGGCGGTGCAAGTGAAGATGAAGACCTCTATGTGGGCGTCAATATGACAGATAAGTTCATTGAGGAAAACAGAGAATTCCTTGACCCCGACGGCAACGGCACTCTCGACCTCACAGGCGGCTGGCACGATGCAGGTGACCACGTAAAATTCGGTCTGCCTTTCTCCTACTCCGCTTCAACTGTAGGCTGGGGATATTACGAATTCCGT
>CALFMA010000139.1 GCA_937880065.1 uncultured Ruminococcus sp. | reverse complement strand
TATGTTCATAATCATCTGCATCATTATTATACTCCGTCATCATTGATTTCCAAAACTTCAACACTTCTGGAATATCACTTTCATCAACTTCATCATAGCCCTCTCTTAAATCTGGAGATGAAATACATACAGCAACTTCTAAGTCACTGAAATGCTTAAATGCATTATAATAACGAACTGCATCTAATTTTGAATTAGTTGCAAGCATTGCTTTCATGCCTGTGTTTTTTATGCTGTCTGTGAAATGTTCTTCAATATCAAGAGCAATTCTTCGTATTCTCGCATCAGTTGAGGTCAATCGTTTAATACTGCTCCACTTTTGCTTCAGATCTTCACGTTCACGCTCGTTCAATCGGCGGGTTGTTTTCTCGAACCATAAGTCAATATTTTCTTCATCGACCTTCTGATCTACAAATCTGCCCTCATAAATAAGCGGTACTATCGCTTTATCGTCAACAGCATCTTTTATGGTGTATTTGTGGATGTAATCTCCTCCGCCAAATCGTCCTACTGTGGACTTTTCCTTTTTCATAAGCGGAGTACCTGTAAATCCGATATAACAGCCACATGGAAAAACAGTTCTCATTTTTGCTGCAAGAGAGCCATAATTACTGCGGTGACTTTCATCTACAAGAACAAATATATTCCTGTCATTGATTTTGATTTTCTGATTTTCAGCAGTATTGAACTTGTTTATAATAGTTGTAACAACATCAGCTTTACCGCTTTGAATAAGCTCCACAAGATGTTTTCCGCTTGTAGCTTTGGCAGGTGACAAACGTGTATGTGCGAATGTCTTTGCAATCTGATTATCAAGGTCTTTTCTGTCTGTAACAATAATAACCTTTGGATGATGTTTTGTCAATTCCATAAGGATAAACTTTGCAAGCATTACCATTGTCAATGACTTTCCGCTGCCCTGTGTATGCCATATAACACCGCTTTGACGATTTCCATTTTCATCATCGGTATTAACTGTTTTTATGATATTCCGTATAGCAAAAAACTGCTGATGACGGCAGATTTTCTTAATATTCGCATCAAAAACAATAAAATACTTTGTAAGCTCCATTAATCGCTGCGGAGTAAGCAAGGATACAATATCCCTGTCCTGCTGAGTTATGCTTCTGTTTGTGATATGCTGTGCAAGCAGTCCGTCACACCATTCTGTATCTTCCTCACGCCATACGTTCCAGAATTTTTTAGCTGTTCCTGCTGTTGCATATTTAACGGAGTTCTTATTGGTTGCAGCAACTATCTGAGCGAACTTGAAAAGCTGCGGAGTATATTCCTGCTTCTGATTGCGTATAGTCTGCTCAACAGCCTGCTCCACGGAAATTGTAGGAGCCTTGCACTCTATCACAGCAAATGGAATACCGTTGACAAAAAGAACAATATCGGGGCGAGTATCATGCTGACGGTCTGCACTATGTACTGTAAACTCCTCCGTAACGTGAAAGACGTTATTCGTGATGTCATTCCAGTCGATGTACTTCATATTGAAGTTTATTGTTCTGCCGTCGGGGAGCGTTTCGGGATAGCTTCGACCGAGCATAATATCATTATAGATTTTTTCACTTGACACAACAAGATTATCCGCAAGAGGTTCATCAATATCATCAATTGCTCTTTCAATGTTTTCGGCTGAGAATTTATACTCATTGCCGCTGAAAGAATAGCTGTTTAAACGGCTGAGCTGACTGCGGAGAACATCTTTCAGAATTACGTTATAAAGCCCGTCACGCTGTGATTCGCATTCTTCGAGGGAAATATAAGTGTAGCCGAGTTTACGCAGTAATTCAATAGCGGGGTATTTGCTTATGTTATCTTCGAGATATGCGTCTTTTTTCATGGTATCACCCCTTTTTTGCATCTTCGAAAACACTTTTATTTATTATATTATCTTGCTTTTCAATTATCTTTTGTTCGTCAGAAAAGTAGTATAAAATATTGTTTTCTTGATCAATATAACCATTAATAATAATATAATTTTCATCATCTGAACCCATTACAATGTACGCATTTACGACCCTTCGCAGAACATTTATTATTTCACCAGAATCATTGGTTTCTTCAACGATTTTTATATAAGGTGTATTTATTGTTTTTTCTTTTATTTCATTTATTACTTTCTGCATATTTTCTGGATCGTTTCGAAATTTATAAAGTTCATCATCGTATTTTACAGAAATTATATTTGTATTGTTAGCATAGATATTTTGATAATACTCTTCTTGGAAAAGGTGAATAATATCAAAAGATTTCTTATTTTTAGCGTTAGTTTGACCATCGCTATATAATAAAATACCAAGTACTGAAAACATAATTAGTATTGCTATAACAGATGATATAAAAGTGATGTTTTTGTTTTTAATCTTTTTATTATTTTCGTTTTCAGATGGGTTTGAAGTATCATTGTTTTTATTTTTGGCAGATAATACAAAGAATGTTGAAAGTCCAAACATCAAAAACCAAACAAATAACAATCCAACCAATTGTTTCCAATCTGAGAATTTACTATATTCCAATAATTTATTATGCTTAAAACCAATGCGTATAATAAGAATTACAGTTATTATAGTCCATATAGACAATGCAATCTTTCTTGGTTTCTTATCATTATCCAACGAAAATAATAGTAATATAAATTCAATAACGATAGCTATTAATAATATCAAACCATTTATCTTTATTCCTGAATAAAGGATCAACAATAAACCAAACGAATTTATAAACAACAATATTTCATACCAAATTTTTACGTATCTTTCTCGCTTTAGAATAAATGGTAAAGCGGATATCAGATTCGGAAATATGAAAAGAATTGTTATACATAACGGAAAAACCAATTTGTAATAAAGGCTTGTATTTCCTGCATCAATCCATTTGTCATCTATTCCAAAAAAAGAGTAATATCCCTGCATATAAACATATTCTGCGACTGAAATGAATAATCCAATTATAACTATGACAGAAGCATACAATTCTTTGTTTTCTTTTATAGATGTTTTCAGATATTCAACGATATCTATTATTTCTTTCTCTTTATTTTCTGTTTTTTTATTTTTAGGTTTATTTTTATTTGCCATTACTTCACCCTAACCTTTCCTGTTAATAGTAACTGCATAAGCGCCTTTTTCTTTTGTTTTTCTTCATCAAGCTTACGCTGATGAAGGACGATAAGGTTGTCGAGGTTGCGGAAATATGTGCCGATTTGCTGTTGTTCTGCCCAAGACGGAACAAGAACTTTTTTCTTCAATAGTTCCTCTTTTGTAATGCCTTTTATTGATGTTCCTTGAACTGCATTTAATTCAGATTGCAATTTTTTATAAAGCAAATATCCACAAAAATCAATATCGACATTTAGGTTACTAAGTGACAAGAAATCTTGACTTGTTGTATATGAAAACGGCAATATTGCGAGCTTTCCAACACCTACACGCGTAACGATTGCAATTGAATTTTCAGGCACTAATTTTGTTGCTGATTTTGATAGTCCAGTACTTGAAATATACTTTTTTGGAACAACATCAAAAAGCTGATGCTCCGTAATATCAGAAGATTGAATCCAAGGAATATTACCATTCCAATATTCAGCAGTTGACGTATTGGGAGTGCCACCACCATAAGTGTTTTCTGCCAGTTCGCCAAACTTACGCTGTTCCCAAGCGTCAGTAAATCCTTTAAACCTGAGTTCGGGATAATTACTGCCTTTTTTCGGAAACATCTTTTGCAGATAGCCTTTTTTCAGCGTTTTAAGCTGATTTATTTTACGCTCCTGTAATTCTATAAGCTTGTCCTGTGTTGAGAGTATTTCTGCGATTTTTTGCTGTTCGGGGAGTGGGGGAAAAGGTAGTTTTCTTTTCATCCAGTCCTTTGTTTTGAAAAGTAATTTCTCAATGTGAACTCCATCGCTCATAAGATAAAATAGTTTTTTATAGTACGGATGTTGCATCAACATATTAAAAAAGAAAACATCCAAATCTTTTTTTGCGGTAAATACATTATATTCATTTGATACAACTGCTCCTGATAAGCTAAGTGGAACAATACCACAAGCCCCGTGAGCAATTTGTCTTTTGGAAATTAAAAAGTCATTTTCTTTTAATTGATAGTAGTTCTTAACAAGAATACTTTCTCCGAGTTGTTTTCCCCTTGAATCAACGCCAACAAATCCACGTCTTACCGTAACCAATTCATATTCCTTTGAATCTTCCAAAATGATAGGACGTTCTGACAGCACCAGATAATCTTTTATTTTTTTTTCTTCCCACTCCACAGGCACAATACCGACTTTTGTTTTTTTGTAGCCTTCGGGGATAATGCCTTTATTTATGCTTTCAATTCTTTTTGCTACGTCTGATTTCATATTCCCTCACTTCTTCTCTTTCAATTTTTTGACTTCCTGTTCACGTTCAATCTGCTTGATACTTTTATCAGGTGTAGGCAAATCTTCTGGCATTGTACCGCCAAGTTCTTCAATTGTCTGACGCACTTTCTTACCTACTTCATAATGGGTTTTATTAGCTTCTGTTTTACCCATTATTTGTTCTCTGCGGAGTTTTTCCTCTGTCTGTGTGGCACGGAATAAATTAGCCGCAAGCTCGGTACTGCCCATGTGGTCGAGAATTTTCTGGCTCTTTTTTAACCCCTTGTGTTTATGTATAGCTCGCATATCCATTCCGCCATATAATCCTCTGTATCCGTAATTTTGAAAAATTGCATAGTCCAGAGGTTCGATTACTCCCGCATCATGTGCAGCATCTGCCAATGCAGTGTTATGACGTTTCATTTCATTTCTGATTGCAAGTCGTTTCTGATCTTCGGTTAATTCCTCATAGTTTTCGCTCAACTCTTGCTGACGTGTTTTAACAGCAAAATAAGTCTGTCCAACTGCGATTACTTCTTTACGAGGGTCACCGTTCTGCACAATCAGATAACAGGCATAACGTGATAACTGAATATCAGATATTTTTCGTTCTGCACCCGAACCGATGTCAACCATTTTGTTGACGTCAACAAAATGGTTTTCTATAAGTATATCGCTGTTTTCACAGGCCGTCTTTGCTTTATCAACTACCTTTAGAAAATTTCTCCAATCACTATATTCAAGTATAGTTTGTAGTTCTCTCGCAAGCCAATATTCCTGACCGTATTCATTAATATGCTTTATATTTTCAAAAGTCTGCTCATTGTATACTGTAATATCGTTCATATCCCCAACTCCTTCAAATACTCATCCATTTTCGCCTGTACCTCTGCAATTTCCTTTTCGGTTTCGGCAATATCAGCACGAACAGCGTCAATATCAATTACTTCTTCTTCCTCGAAAGTATCAACATAACGTGGGATATTGAGATTGTAGTCGTTCTCAACGATTTCTTCTTTTTCAGCCTTATAGCAGTATTTATCTACATTTTCACGAGCCTTGTAAGCTTCAACAATTCGGGAAATATCTTCATCACGGAGCAGGTTCTGATTTTTGCCTTTTTCGTAATTGCCGTCACCGCTTGCATCAATAAACAGTACATCTGAATTGTTTCTGTTCTTCTTGAAAACAAGCACACAAGCAGGGATTCCCGTACCATAGAACAGATTTGCAGGCAGACCGATTACAGCATCAAGAAGATTGAATTCAATTATCTGCTTACGGATTTTGCCTTCGCTTGCACCTCTGAAAAGAACGCCATGAGGAAGAACAATTGCCATACGTCCACCGTTTTCATCAAGACAGTGAAGCATGTGCAGAACAAAAGCGTAGTCACCCTTTGAAGCAGGCGGAACTCCCCATGCAAAGCGATTGAACGGATCGAGAGAAGCTGACATTTTTTCTTTCTTCTTGTTTTCATCAGTAATAGCAGATAAGAAACCGCTATCCCATTTA
>CALFMA010000138.1 GCA_937880065.1 uncultured Ruminococcus sp. | reverse complement strand
CTATTTTAAGTTTATCATCAAGTCCACTGCCTTTTTTTCCTGAAACAGATGAAAGCCCTTTAAAAATCAATTTTTTAAAAAATATCAGCGGGATTATTGGTTTTATAACTTTGGAACTTTCTTTTGTAGTTATGATTAAGGCGTTTCGTGCAATTTCGAAAGACGGCAGACCATTTTCACAAAAAAACATAAAGACATTCAGACTTTCGGGAATTATTATGTCTTGTGGTGGATTGTTTGGAAGTTTTGTATATACGGTTTCAACGCAAATTCTTCCGGTTTATGAAACTGTGAATTTAGAAGGTCTTAACTTGGGTCTTTCAATATACGGAATTATAAGTGCAGTATTTATTGAGTTTCTTCGTTATGCCTCAACAGTACAGGACGAACTTGATACAATAGCATAATTTTTTTGGAGGAATTTATCATGAATAAAAAAATTGAAAAAATTCAAGCATTATCACAAAAAGGTGCTTGCAGATTTTTTATACTTGCCATTTTTTTTGGAGTTATTGCTGCTGTGACAGCTGCTGATATGATTTTGCCAAGTTTGCGAGGCGAATTTGAAATAGCAGAAATACCGAAAAATCTAAGCTCAGCAATTGAGTTTTTATTCTCTGCCGTTTCTTCTTTTGTTATGGCAAAAGCGCTTTTCAATGTTAGTGAGAACGAAAAACTCTTTGATGCTAAAGTTGTCAGAACATTCAAGCTTTCGTGTATGTTTCTTGTAATAGGAGGTATGGCAGGTGGAGCTGTCGGCATAATATCTTCAAGATTTCTGACCGAAACACAAAGTATTTCTATGGAGGGCCTATCAGTTGGTCTTATTCTTTGTGGTCTGGTGTTAGAAATTTTTGTAGAATATCTTTATCATGTCATTGATATACAGGACGAACTTGATACCATAGCATAAGGAGGGAGTTAATGGGAATAATCATAAGACTTGACCGACTTATGGCTGACCGTAAAATGTCGGTAAACGAGTTGGCGGCAAAGCTTGAAATGACCAATGTAAACCTATCTAATTTGAAAACAGGCAAGATGAAAGGCATACGTTTTGAAACGATGAATAATATCTGTCGCATATTTGACTGTCAGCCTGGGGATATTTTTGAATATGTACGTGATGAAGATGTTGAATGAGCCGCTGTTTTACGTTAATTCATGTAGGGGCGGATTTTTATAATGCGTAATTATAAAAAAGCCTTTAGCCTTTAGCTGTTAGCTTATAAGCGGGCGAACAGGAATTCGCCCCTACAAAATCGCCTATATTACGTTGATTGGCGGACTGCCAAAGGCAGCCCCTACACAATATAACAACCGAACACATAGCTAAAGGCTAAAAGCTAATGGCTAATAGCTTTAAAACGGCTAATAGCTAATAGCTTTAAAAATAAGTCTGGACAAATCCTCGGAAATATGATATAATAAATCCTGCACGAAAAAATATCCTTACAGGAGGAAATACATATGAACAAAAAGGAAACAGCAGAAATCAAAAAGAATTTTTCCGACAAAAGCGGATTTTTCATAATGGAAAGAGTACTCACAGGCTTTGTGGACGCTGAAAAAAATGTCCGCTTTGTGAAAACTTTTTCCTGCCTTACAATGTCAGTTGAGGAGCATGATGTCTATGACGAAACGCTGAAAAAAGTCCTCAATACAAATGTGGGAAAGAATTTCTGTGAGTATCAGTTCCCAAATGAAGCCTATGAGGAGGGACAGCCTCAGGAAATCCTCTACAGTCTGCTGCGTTCAGAGTTGAAAGATGAGGTAATCTGCGAAAACTTCATGAACCACATTGCCAACAATTTCGCTCATGAAGGACCTTATGCGGTTCTCACAGCATACTGCACATACACAATCCGCCGCAAGGATAAAAATGACGAATTTGCCGACGGAAATGACGAGATGTACCGCTATATCCTCACGGCTATCTGCCCTGTGAATACAAGCAGCGACGGATTTGTTTTCGACAGCTTCAACAATGAAATCACCAAGAAAATGAACACGGAACTGATTATCAGCAAGGCTCCCTCAGAGGGTTTCCTCTACCCTGTTTTCAGCAACAGAAGTACTGATATAAACCATGTTATGGCGTATATGAAAACTCCCTCAAAGCCCAATATTTCGCTGATTGAAGATGTTCTCGGCTGTACTTTTGTAATGTCTGCTGACAATGAAAAGGCAAGTTTCCAGAATATTCTGAAAAATGTTGTAGGCGATGACCTTGACTATATGGTAATCAAGACTGTCAACGAGAAAATACAGGAAGTTGTTGAGGAAAATAAGGACGATACCGACAAGACTGTAATTGACAATTCAAAGCTGAAAGATATTCTCACGGAAATCGGCATACCGCAGGAGCGTGTGGCTATGACTGACCCTGTTTATGAGAAATTCTGCGGTGATGCACCTCTTACAGCGGCAAATCTTGTGGAAACTAAAACTGTTCTCACATCTCCGGGAATTACCGTAAATATCAAGCCCTCAGCGGCTGATAAGGTGCGTACAAGCGTGGTAGGCGGCAGAAGATGCCTGCTTATTGACCTTGATGACCCTACAATTGAGATTAACGGCTTGCCTGTGCGACTTGAAGAAAAGGCAAATGATTCTGAAACTGTTCCTGTAGGTTAATTGATATGCCTGAATTAAAAAATATACTTAATAAAGAGCGTCTTAAAGAGCCTGAATTTTTCCTGAAATGGCTGTGCATAGGCGTTATAATGGGCGGAATTATCGGTCTTGTGGGAGCGTTTTTCCACTTCTGTTCAGCTGAGGCGGAGGCTTTCAGAGAGGATAACACTTGGCTGATTTATCTGCTCCCTGTGGCTGGTGCGGCAATTGCCTATTTCTACGATGCTATGAAATACAGCCACGACAAAGGCACAAATCTGGTGCTTCTGGCTGTTCGTGACAATAAAATTATGGGTATACATCACGCTTTGTGTATATTCGTTGCAACTGTTCTCACTCATCTCTGCGGCGGTTCGAGCGGCAGAGAGGGTGCGTCTTTGCAGATTGGTGCGGCTCTCGGTTCATTTTCGGGACGTAAGCTGAAATTCGGCGAGGACGACAAGAGAATTATGACAATGTGCGGTATGAGTGCTATGTTTGCGGCAGTTTTCGGAACTCCCGTAACTGCGGCTATTTTCGCAATGGAAGTTGTAAGCGTTGGTATTTTCTACTATTCCGCAATTATTCCCTGCGTTACATCAGCTCTAACTGCAAGCTATATTTCCTCACTTTTCGGGAATACTCACCTGCAAGTCAGCGTAAATGTTCCAAAGGCTGATTTGATTTTGTATCTGAAAATTGCCCTTATCGGAGCGATTTGTGCAGGAATTAGCGTTCTGTTTTGTTACGTTATCGGTAAAACTCATAAGCTGTTCAAAAAGATAAAAAATCACGCTCTCAGGGCGGCGGCAGGCGGTGCAATTGTAGTTCTGCTGACGCTTATTGTGGGGGATTACACCTACAACGGCACGGGCGGAGATATGATAGTTTCAGCCTTTACGAAAAGTCCGTTTTTTGCCGCATTTCTCATAAAAATGGTATTCACGGCTATTACTCTCGGCTCAGGTTTCAAGGGCGGCGAGATTTTTCCTGTATTCTTTATCGGCTCATCTTTCGGAAGTGTATTCGCTCCATTGCTGGGACTTGACTGCTCCGTTGGTGCGGCGGTGGGAATGACTGCGATTTTCTGCGGTGTCACCAATTGCCCTATAGCCTCAATGTTGCTTAGTATCGAGCTTTTCGGCGGCGAGGGAATAGGTATGTATGCCCTTGTGTGTGCGGTCAGCTATATGCTGTCGGGTTACGGCGGACTTTACAGCGAGCAGAAAATTCTCTATTCAAAAAAGCGTATGAAGTTTATAAATAAGAAAATAGGGAATTAAATTTTTGAGTCTTTAGCCATTAGCCTTTAGCAAGCGGTTTAATTAAGAATTAAGAATTAAGAATTTATGGACGGTGGAATTT